>JBGGMQ010000629.1:0-3446 GCA_041287975.1 Verrucomicrobium sp.
GTCAGCAGCTCCAGCAGATGTCCATCGGGATCGCGGAAATACACGCTGATGCCACCCCGCGGCCAGGTGAACTGGCTCTCGATCGTGATGCTCAGCTCATGCAGGTGCGCCCGCCACTCGTCCAGCGAATCTGCCGGCACCGCGAACCCCACATGGGACTGCCCGCGTGCTCCATGCGCATGGATGTGGCCTCCCGTCGGGAGGTCAGACCCTTGAGGGTTGCTGCCCTCCAGAAAAAGCAACAGCACCTGACTGCCATTGATGTTGTAAGCACAGAAGTGCTCGTCTTCGATCATCACCGGATGTTGGAACACCCGGTTGTAGAATGCGATGGAGCGTTCCAGGTCAGTCACCGTGAGGGCCGTCTCAATGATGGAGGAGGGGAGCATGGGGAATTTGAATTATGAATTATGAATTATGAATGCGGAATGAGGAATGAGGAATGCGGAATGCGGAATGCGGAATGCGGAATGCGGAATGCGGAATGCGGAATGCGGAATGGGTGGCGGAGGGAAGGGGAGGAGTGCTAGAGAATCGATTTAATGGCCGTGGGCGGCCGGGTGCGGATCCTGCGGAGGCAGAGCGTTGAAGATGAAAAAGTTGCAGGTCGGCGGGCATTATTTTTGAACGAGACTGCCCTCGTGGACTTCTGAGACCCACTTAACCGATCGCTGCTCAAAATGGGCGGTCGTGAAGACAACCAATACTCCTGCAAAAACCCCCTCCCTCTTTCCGGTCATTCACCTCAGCACTCCTTCTATGAAAGCGCTCCTCTCCCGCCTTTTCGTTCCCGCTCTCTGTCTTGGCATCGTGCTCACCTCAGTGGGCTGCAGCAGCACTGGCAAGGTAAAGGATGAAGGTGCCTACACCACCAGGACCAAGCCCCCGGCAGCCACACCTGGGCAGAAGAGTGCCGGCACGGTCGGTGGCAGCGTGGGCGTATTCGTGGAAAAAGGCAGCGGCGGCGAATCCAGCCGCAGTGTGCGGTAAATGGCGCGCACTTCGGCTAAACCACAGAGGTACAGAGAGCACAGAGACTGAAGTTTTTTGGTCTCGCTTTCCTCTGTGCTTCGAGGTTTAGTGGAGGCCATGGCTGACAGCTATCCTCTGCAAGCAGGCCGGGCTTCACGCTTCGTCTCCGTGCCTATGGTGATGCTGGTAATGGCATTTGTGATGCTGGTAATGGCATTTGCCGGCCTGTTTGTGGTCTACGTCCTTTGTCCTGGGCCGATTAACTACTTGCGGTGCCGTGGTTTCATTTCCACTGAGACGGTGATACTGATTGGGGAGGCTCATAGACCCGTGCAATGGCTCAGCGAAAAAGTGCCCGCTGTCGATGCGGTCCTCTCGCCGTGGGACCGGTGGTGGCTTCAAAAATCCTACGGCATTCATCGTCGCAATCTCACACCATGAGCAACAACGACCTTCATGATGCTGACACGCGCTCTGCGTCAGGCAGGAGTGACGGCTCCAGAGTCGGCCTGTTCACAACCCTTTTTGTGGCGTTATTTCTGGCCTATCCTCTCAGTATTGGTCCGGCGGCCTATCTCTCGATCAAAGGCGTCATCCCACCATCAGCGTCAAACATCCTCAATAAAGTCTACTACCCCCTCGAATGGGGCATGAAGGAGATGCCATCCTTCCGCCGTGTTGTGGAAGGCTATGGGAAGTGGTGGATCGATCTTGCAGGAGGATTGCCGCCCTAATGAGTGGCAAACAGGTCGAGTCGCATAGAGCGATGGCATGAAGCAAGTCCTCACACGAAGACACAAAGGCACGAAGGTTGGCAAGCTGCTACCGTAGTTGAGGTGGCCTTCGCTTGGTCAACGAATTTTCCTTCGTGTCTTTGTGTCTTCGTGTGAGGAAACAATCAGCGCCGCCGCATCTGCCTCACCCCTCCATGCACTGGGCGTGAACACTTGCGGCAGCGACTGGGAGAGGCGATCTCCGAATCGCCTTGGTGAGCAGAGGAAATAGGTTTCCGCTGATCTCTGTCGTCTTTGCCCGCCCGCTGCGGTCAGAGCACACGGCGGTTGTGCAAAAAGCACAAACCGTCGCTCCTTTTGGAGCCATCCATAAGGTTAAACTGCTCATGTCTTCAGTCTTTCGTCTTCCAGTCTTCTGTCTTTTTTGCATTGAGCGGGCCATGGACTCATGGCATTCTTCTCCCCATGGCGGATGAACTTGATGAAAAGTCACGCAGCGAAGAGGGCAGCAGCGGCAGCTCCCGCGGCGGCATTTGGGCCGTTGTCGTGCTGGGTCTCCTGCTCGCGTATCCCCTGAGCCTGGGACCCGTCGCCTACCTGGAGGCCAGAGGCGCGCTGCCCTCACGACCTCCCGCCTGGTTCCTGTACCTGTATTCCCCGCTGATTTTGCTGATGGAGAAATCAGAGCCGTCCAAAAAGGTGCTGATGACCTATCTGGACTGGTGGGTGGAGTTAGGTAAAAAGAGCAAGAAGCCGTGAGTGGAGGTGGCAAAGATGGCGAGACTCGATTGCCCATTGCCGTGGTGGCGGGCTAAAGCGGGGCCTCCCAGGTTTCACTGCTTGTCGTAGACGGATGCCCCCAGCGCACTCGCATTCCCGGCCCATCTTCCCCACTTGCAGAGTGCTTCACCCCGCCTAACGTCCCCACCGACGCCAGCCTCCATCCTGCCCCCAAACCCTCCTCATGAAGCGCCTCTCCCCGTCAACTTCATCCCTCGTCGCGGCCAGCTTTACGCTCCTGCTGGGCGTGGCGCTCTCCAGTTGCGCCAGCAGCACCTTCAAGGATGAGGGGAGCTACACCATCGGCGCGCCGCCGGAGAAAGATCGCGGGGAAATCCACGGCAGCCTCGGTGCCGGTGCCGCCTTCAGCTCAGACGGTCGCAACTCCCAGTGGACCGGCGGTGAGGTGTACTACACGAAGCGCAACTTCGCCGTCGGCGTCGCCGCCGTACAAGAGAGCGAGCTGTAGCGCTTCGCGCTCAATGATAAATGATGAATTGGAAATGAAAAACAGGTTCTAAGGGTAAAGGCTGCGAATGGCCGCAATGTCGCCACCGCTCAGGTGGGTCTGCTGACCGAACTTCACGCCAGATTTTTTAGCCATGAGTGTTGGCTTGCCGTTCTTTGAAAAGGCAGTGGGAAAGTAATGCATGATCGACTCGAAGTCGTAGCCGCCCAGGTCAATCCCGTCATGAGGCCGCTTGTTGAAGTTGTAGCTCATGTCATCTGGGCTGTCTTCAATGTTGTCCCACAGGATGCACACGTAGTTGTCACGGTCACTGCGGCTCTGCTCGTGAAAGAGGCCGATGGCGTGGCAAAGCTCGTGCAGAGTCACTCCGTAGCCGCAGTTGTCCCCCAGGGTCAGGAGCTGGGTGCCCCCCTGCCTGCCGACGGGGGAGGAGCCAACATTTGGTTTTGCACCCCTTACGACACGGATGAAGTCGGCGTCGCCAGCACCTC
>JBGGMQ010000630.1:0-2548 GCA_041287975.1 Verrucomicrobium sp.
AAGAAGTGCACCTTCCTCGAGCTCGGAATTGTTGCTGCCTTGGTCTTTTGGGATCTTCAGCGCGACGAGGGCATTGTCGCTCAAGCGGTGGGCCTTCCAGACCCAGCCGTGGCTACCATCGCCCAGGCTCTCGATCAGTTCATAGCGGTCGCCCAATCGACGGTCCGCACTTGGCACGAAAAATCGTGTTGGACTCATTTGCTCCCCCTTTCGATGATACGGACGAGCTTCCAGCGGTCAGGTGGGAGCCCTTCAAAGACAAACTGGAAAAAGCGAATGGCGACCGAACGTGATCCAGGGACGCTTTCGCGAGCGACGGTGATGAAACCATTGCGGATAGTCTCCCTCATCGCACTATGATCAGGCAGGTTGCGAAGACCTTTGGTCCAATATGCAATCACCAGCAATTTAGGCTGCTGACTCCAGCGCCAGTAGCCGAGCAAAAGGTTCTGCACCTTGGAGAGCAATTTCCCGGCATCGCTTCCGTCAGAGTAACGCTCAAATTCAATGAGCACTTCGGGATCATCCTCATTTTTGCCAAACCACGCACTGTCGGAAATGACATTGTCACCCATTAATGCGGCAACACCAGCGTTGGGCGCCGGCAGCTCGCAGATGGCTGAAAACCCCGCACGGTGTCCGAGTGCGGTCCAGTAGGTGCAACCGAAACTATGGATGTTGCATGAAAAATCTCGCAAACCGCGAACCACGGCCTGAGGAAACAAATCGCCCAGGATTTCGAGTTGGTCTTGTTCACCGGGGATCATGTTCAGTTTTCCTCCGGGTTCCATTTTCCCCATAGATGGAGGACTTCAGGCGACTGCCCCCCATGCAAGAGTGCCTTGGTGCCAACCTTCACCAACAAGGGCGCAGGAATGGACCTTCCACAAATCAGAGCTTCTCCGGTCGAAAGGCTGGGCAGTTCGTCAATGTCGGCTTGGCTGACCATATCTGAAGCCTTGGCAATGAAACGCTGGTCGTCTGGGTTCTTCAATCTCATGGTGATGAGTGTGTTGCACTGCGAAGTCACGTCAGGATCAAGCTTGGATGGCCTTTGACTAATGATGGCGAAACCCACACCGAATTTGCGACCTTCGCCCGCGATCTTCTTGATGATGCGGTGGCTGATGGTAGCCTCACCCGCTGGAGCAAAACTGTGACCCTCCTCGTAGACGAGGAAACAGGGACGTATTGGTGCCGTCTTGCTGGAAGCAGCTTTAAGAATTTCGCTGGAAACGATGGCGGCAATGATCTGCTTGGCAGTGTCGCTCAGTCCCTGCAGGTCCACAATAACCAGGCGTCCTTTCTTCTCTCCTGCGCGTCCGATCATCGTGTAAATGTCCGTGGGATTGCCTAGTGCCGGCGTGAAGAAGCTCTGAGCCTCGTTTAAGACACGGGAGAGTTTCATGGAAGCCACGGCGGCGCTGCGACTTGAAAGGGCGGTCGATTCAGCTTGAGAGAGCTGATCCCAACTGCGCAAGTCGTCCAAGCCATCGCCAAGCAAAAAGCGGAGGCGGTTGATATCGCGTGGCTCTTTAGGCTCAGTGATCTTCCAGTAGCGGATGGCCACATCTAGCACACGCTGTTGCGGTTCAGTGAGGCCCGGCAGGATCTCCTGAATGTCGTCCATTTCGATGTGGTCAAATTGGAGCGCCAACTCCGTGTTCTTCCCGGCGTATTTGGCTCTGAATGCAGCGTTCTGGGGCGTATACACCATGATGCCCGCTCCATTCTCATGCAAACGCGTGATCTGTTTCTGGATCTCAGGAATGGCTGCGCCGTCGCGCGGGTCATCGTGCTCGATAGGCGGAGCAAATTGCAAGGTGCCGTTGAGCAGTGCCTTGCCATACTCTCCATGAGGGTCGAACACCACTACGGTGCCATTGAATTGGGCGACCAACCGTTCAATGATCCGCCCTACCGTGTAAGACTTCCCCGCGCCCGTCATGGCCAGTACAGCCAAGTGCTCAGTTACCAGCTTGTTTACGTCGAGGTACACTGGGACAATGTTGTCGCCTCGTTCGTAACCAACCAGATTGCCGATGTGCAGGCTTGTTTGTTCTGAGAACTCATAGAAGCCACTCAAGAAGTGATAGTCCACGGTCATCACCTTGGCCCCGGGGTCCATGGGGCGGCGAGGGATCTTGATTTGACCACTGGCAGGATCCTTATAGCCGATCAACTCGACGCGAGCAAAAAGGCTGTCACCGGAAATTTTGGCTCCCGGCATGAGTTCAAGGTCGTTGACTGAATCACCCATACCCGAATTGTAGAGCAGGTTGCTTCGACTAACGCTAACGATACGACCTAGAACGTCGGTCTCCATCTCCTCCCTCCGCTCCTGATGCCGAATGCGCACAAACTCCCCCCGCCTCCCGGCAAACGGTGAGTTCAACGCAACGCTGAGATTGTTGGGAGCACCGGTATTGCCGATGAGTTTGCCGAGGATTTGCTGTTTCATGTGTGTGAGGCCTAGTTTCCCAAGTCCGAGAGCCAGGAATCTTCAATTTCGCGATCCTTTAATTCCTGTTTCATAGTGAGGCAGTAT
>JBGGMQ010000631.1:0-4197 GCA_041287975.1 Verrucomicrobium sp.
GGGGCGTGATCTGGCCTGGTTGTGGAAGGAACTGAAAAGCCTGGGCGGAGCTCCGGTCTACAAGGCGCCTGCGAGCTTCCAGGCAGCATTGTCATCCATCAATCTCTCCACGACGGCGAAGCCTGTCGTCCAGGGTTCGGCCGAGCAGTTGCAACAGCAGGCCCAGGAGCACATCCTCTGCCATGCCTTGCGGCTGCAGCCATTGTTTCCTCTGACCGAGAAGCGGTTCAATGCTCTCTGCGATTCCGCCCGGAAGGAACTCCCCCTGCTGGTTCACCGGGTGCGAGATCTCTTGAAACAGACGCAGGATCTCAAACAGAAGATCATCAACTCCCCCAAACGCTACCCCGGTCTGGAGAAAGACATCCAGCGCCTGCTGCCACAGAATTTGCTGGTGGTGACGCCTCATGTTCAGTTGCAGCAGCTTCCCCGCTACCTACGTGCTGTGGAGGTCCGCGCCGAGCGGGCCACGATCAATCCCGCCAAGGATGCCGACAAAGCCGACCTCATCGCCGACTACGACGGCTGGGAGAAGTACGTGGCCGAAGCCGATCACGAGACCTTCCGCTGGATGCTGGAAGACTACCGTGTCTCCATCTTTGCCCAGGAGCTGGGCACCTTCCAGCCGGTTTCAGTGAAGCGGCTGGAAGCGATGATGAGTTAGAAGAAAGAGAGCGTATGCTGGTTAAACCACAGAGACACAGAGGTCACAGAGACTGATCCTGAGTTTAGTTAGACAGAATTAACGGAATTGGGAAGGAAGCTTCGACCACAATCACTGGCTTCCGTCATTCCTTATTCAGAATTTTCAGTTTCCCCTTCTCTGTGCTCTCTGCGCCTCTGTGGTTAACCTGAACTTTTGCGTGTTTTCTACAGCTTCCCTTTGAGCTGGGGCAGCAGGCCTTTGGCTACGGCTTCTTTGGCGTGCTGGTTGGGATTCAGTTCCCAGGTCTTGAGGTGGCCGGGTTTGGAAAAATACACCTTCACGCCTTTGTACTCGACGGAGGTTGAAGCGGGTCCGACGAGACGGGTGGGAGTAAAGGGGCAGAAGCGTTGTTCCAGCAGCTTCACATTCCCCGGAACGGTCACGCCTTCCAGGGCGGGAACGCTCTTCATTTCTTTGAAGAGAGCGGCATAGTAGTCAGGCTCAGATTTGAACTGCTTCACACAAGGTCCGCAGCAGAAGAAGATGTCCTTGCCTTGATAGGTGACTTTCTCCTCCGGATCCGCCTCATCTTCGGTCATGATGGGGCAGCCCTTGTTGGGGCCGTCGGCCGCTTTGAGGGCGGTCGCAGGCGCAAGGAGGACGGCGAAAGCAGCGAGGGTGGAGCAGAACAAACGTTGCATTTTCATAAGCCGACCAATGCAGCACAACGTGGGAGGGACGCTGGCCCGCAATTGCCCCGTTCTGTTCGCTGATTGATCAAACTTGCTGCAAAGTCGGCGCAGGTCGAATCGTAGGGCCGTCGACCCAGGCGCTGGGAATCAAGATCTGGCGCGGCACCTCTGGTACACCGCGCTCATGATGGAGCAACTGAGTGGCCACGAGATCGACGGCGGCACTCGCCACATGATCGCGCCGCTGGTGGATGCCGGCCATGCCTTTCATGGCCTCGGTCCAGTCATGCACCACCAGCCCCAGATCATCGGGCACTTTCAATCCCAGCTTCTTGATCCAGTCCGGCACGTGAGTGTCAAAGCTGATCAAGGCATCGGGCTTGTGTTGTTTCATCCACGCCGTGAAAGCCTCGGCCCCCTTGCGAAGGTCGTTGTTGGGGAATAGCAGCATGGGCACCCGCTGGCGCTTGGGGATGCCGTCCTGGTAGTGGAGCATGGCACCGCTGTAGGCGCTTTCTGCGCGGGCATCGACCCAGTGCGTAATAGCCAGTCCGATGCGCTTGTAGCCACGCTTGGTCAGTTCCGCCGTGGCCCGATGGATGCCGAGCGTCATGTTCCCTGCAGAGCGATGGAGGGATGGTTCTCGCAGTCCGTAGCCGAAAGTTGCCGCGGAGAAGCTGGCGTAGTCAAACTGGGCACAAAGCATCTGTGATGATTGCGGGGAGACAATGACGCCCTCAATCCCACGAGCCCGGAGCACCTTCGCAAGGCGTTCGGGAGTCATGCCATCGCGTCCCAGCCAGAACTCTTCGGCGTGATAGCCGTGCTGCTCGGCCCGCTTCTGAATGTCTCGAATAGAGACATACTGGTACGCTGGATCGTGCAGCTCATCCTGGAGCGAGGATTCCCGGATGACTGCAATCACCGCCCGCACTTGGGAGGTCTTTCGCCCCCGCACCAGATGCATCATGCGGGTCAGATGCGCATCTGGCTGGTAGTTCAGAGCTTGCGCCGCTTCCAGGACTTTTGCCCGGGTGGCTTGGGCCACCTTGGGGTAATTGTGCATCACCCTGGAGACCGTCATCGCAGATACGCCGGCCACACGAGCAATCTCGTGTAGGCTGACGGAGGCATCGGCAGGTGGCATGGAAATATCAGGGGGGGGGCGGGATGACAATGGGATTGAGTTGGAGCTACGGTAACCTTGTACGCATCGGAGCTCCTTGTTCTTCGGCGTAACGCAGCGATGCAGGTGACCTCAAATTGGGACGAAATCGGCTCAAACAGAGGACGTATGGGTATCAACACCGGTTCATCCCTTGTTCTCTGTTTCGTCATGAGCGCCCCTCTTCCCATTCGCCCCCCTGCTGAGATCTTCGCAAGCTCTAGTTCCAGTGCGGTTCTTGTTCGCCATGAAGGCCAGACGGCCCGCGAGCGGAGCACTTGCGGCTGGCGTGATCGCTTGATCAGTCATGAGGACATCCCCCTCGCACCCGCCGCCTGGGCCCATGCCGTGGATATCGATGGTGCCAAGCTTCACTTTCACAAGCGCTCCACGGAGCTGTACTACGTTCTGGAAGGCGCAGGAACCGTCTCACTGGATGGAGTCGAGCACGCGGTCACCAAAGGCTCTCTCCTTCACATCCCGCCCGGCGTCGTTCATGGCGCCAAGGGTCAAATGCGAGTGCTCGTCGTCGGTATCCCTGACATTTCTGATGACGATTTTTATGAAGTGTTGGCGGGAGAAGGTTGAGAGTTCGTTGGTCGATTTTGCTCCCGTTGTTCGCTCGGGTTTGGTATCTTTTCAGGTAACAACCCAGCCTCTACTGGGCTTGAAAACTGAGTTGTCTCATCCCCCATGAATGCTCCCCGCTCTCTTGTAAAATTGGCCGTTGGGTTCACCCTGGCACTGATTGGCAGCGCCACTGTTGCCAAGGCTGAACTCCCGCCGAACGCCTACCTTCGCCTTCAAACCGAAGCAAAAGAGGTCTTCCAAATCAAGGCAGACGAGGTCTCATCCAAACCTGCCAGTCTGTTTGACTGGTCGACGCGGATCGAAACCGTGCAAGCGACGGTGCAGAAGGTGGTTCGCAGCAAGAGCGGTGTGAAGCAGGGCGTGAAGATTGTCATCCGGTATGAGCGCATCATCCCCAAGTCCGGCTGGGCTGGCCCCTCACCTGCGCCGTCATTGGAAAGCGGGAAAGTATACCCGGCTTATTTGGAGAAGGCTGCGGATGGGACTTTCGGGTTGGGAGCGAAGGGGAAGAGCTTTGTGGAGATAAAGTGAAGTGAGGTTGGGGGTAGTGGAGAATGCGGTGGGAGGCGGGAGGAAGGCGTGGGGAGGGTAGATTGAGATTCAGGGGTTGGAGGAAGTTTGAGTTTTACCACAGAGCCGCGGAGGCACAGAGACTGAAGCTTTAGGGTTGGGAGTGGAGATCGTGAGTGGAGGAGATGGGGCGGTAAAACGTGAGGCGACGGTGTTCGAACACCTGGCTCATCGCTGGGTGCGCCGACATCCATGTCGGCAGATGCTCGAGAGGAGACGCTCGTTGCCGACGTGGACGTCGGCGCACCCGGCGGGTTGCTGCGGATATTAGGGAGTAAATATGGGCACTGGGACGCCTCAAAGTGAAGCGACGGTGCCTTGGTCAGTGCAAGGAGCGGCGGTTTGTGCTTTTTGCACAACCGCCGGGGTCAGCGGAGCAAGATTCCAGATCTGAGGCAGGACGGGATGAGAGGAGCGTTGGAACTTGGAACGCCATGGGCCCGTCCGATGGCAATCTCGCGGGGTGGCGTTGCGCACGCGTCAGCGACTGGGAGAGGCGATCTCCGAATCGCCTGGGTGAGCGGAGGAGGCTG
>JBGGMQ010000632.1:0-2526 GCA_041287975.1 Verrucomicrobium sp.
CCGCCAAGATCTGCAGACGCCCACCTTGATGGCGCTTCATGAGCCAACGCAAAAGCGGCGGCGCCTCCTCAGGAAACGCCGCCGCCTTCATCAAATCAAAAATCCAAATCTAAAATCAGCAATCCAAATTCCAAAATACCCCCCTACTCTTTCTCCACGCCGTTGTTCCAGTAGTGGAACATCTCTTCGGCACTGGGGATCTCCAGGGGACGGATGATGCGGAAGCCGAGGAACTTCGCGTCGGTGAGGTACCAGATGCTCTTGGGCAACTGGGGATCCTGCTGCTTCCAGTCCGGGTTTGAGCCACGACGAGCAGCAGCACGGAGGAGTTCAGCATCGTCATCGTAGGAGCCACCGCGAGCTGTGTGAGGATACGGAGTCTTCGACTTCACATAGAAGCCAACGGCCTTGTCGCCAAGACCCGCCAGGTTCTTGTAATACTCTGGCTCGTACTGGTCCATCGTCCACTCGCAGACATTGCCGAGGATGTCATAGAAGCCCCATGGATTGGGCTTCTTCTTGCCCACTTGGGAGTACTGGAAATTCGGCGCGTTGTCATAGTACCACTCGTATTCCTTGGCCTTGGCCTTGTCATCGCCCCAGTAGTAGGGGGTCGTGGTGCCTGCGCGCGCGGCGTATTCCCACTCCTGCTCCGTGGGGAGGCGGTAGAAGTGACCCGTCTGGGCGCTGAGCCACTGACAATACTTGTTGGCGGCGTGCTGGGTCATGCAGATGGCGGGGTAACCATCGGTGCCCATGCCGAAGCTCATCTCGGTATAGGGGGTGGTGGGCTGCGTGATCACATCCGCAATGCCATCCGCCGGGTTGGGCTTCTGCTTGGAACCATTTTTGTTACGGCCCACATCCGTAATCATGAAGGGCAGGTACTCATCCCACGTGACTTCATGCTGGCCCATCCAGAAGGACTTCACCTTGGACTTCACCTGAGGACCTTCGTCCTCTTTGCGGCCAGCTTCGCCCTCAGGGCTGCCCATCAGGAACTCGCCACCTTTGACGCTGAGCATCTTGTAGGGGATACCGCTCTTGGGGATTTTACCATCATACGGCTGCATCTCCCCTTCAGCCTTTTCCTTGGACGTCTGGACAATGAAGTCATGGATCTTTTTGACCAGATCCATATTGTCGGGATTGGAGTCCGTAGGGCTGGCTTTCTTTTCCTTTGCCTTGAGCGCAACGCCTTCCGGCCAGATGGCACCCTGCTCGATCCAGCCTTTGAGCAGTTCGATCTGGTCTTTCTTCAAGGGACCACCGCTCTTCTTGGGAGGCATGAGTTCATCTTCATCCGCCGCCAGAGTGGTGAGCTTGTAAAGGGGGCTCTTTTCCGGATTGAAGGCCACGATCGACGGGCTGTTCTCACCCGTGGTGAAAGCATCCTTCTTGCTGGCGAGACTCAAGTCACCTTTCGACTTTTCAGCATTGTGGCAAGACAGGCAGTTCTCTTCGAGGATGGGCTGAATGTGCTTCTCGAAATTGACGCGAACCTTCTGCTCCAGTTTCACGCCTTGAGGCCAGTTCGCCCCCTGCTCCACCCAGAGCTTCAGGAGGTCCGACTGCGATTTGTCGAGCAGGCCTTCCTTTTTGGGAGGCATCACTGCATCCTCATCAGCTGCCAGCACAGTAGTGGTGTAGAGCGGACTCTTAGCCGAGTCCCCCGGCACGAGGGATGTCCCGTTGTCGCCGCCCTTCTTCGCCAGATCCAGCGTGGTCAGATTCAGGCCACCTTTGTCAGACTTGTCACTGTGACAATGCACACATGCCGCCTCGAGAAGGGGCTTGATGTGCTGGTTGAAATCCGGCTTGTCGATCTTGGCTGCAGCTTCAGCAAATACCGAAGCCCCACCCAGTGGGATCATCGTGGCGAGGGCAAGGAAGAATGTCGGTCGCATGGGAACCAATGGCTTAGCACAGGGAGCTAGGGAGGAAACTTCAAACTTCAGAGATCGAGTCTCAACTACGGGTACCCGAAGGCACCCGTAGAGGCCCGATTTTCGACTATTGGACAATAGTTAGCCTGGCTGGCGTCAGGCCTTCAACAGGCCAGGACGGGGCATGGGAGTCGGCTCGAATTTGTCGCCCCAAGTCAGCGTCGCCTCAGGAGCCAGATCTTCATCGCTGCTGATCGCTTCCTGCCAGGTGATCTTCTTGCCGTTGTAGGCGGCCATGCGGCCCATGATGCCAAGCATGGTGCTGTGCATCATCCAGGTGCCGTCATTGAGCATTTCACCCTTCCGGATGGCGGCGAAAAGTTCATCATGCTCCACCTGGTACATGTTCTTCTCTTCACCGCGGAAACGCCACCGGGCTTCGCCGTCGATGTAAGGCTTGTCGCCTTTGCCGATGATGAGAGCTCCTTTGGTGCCGCGGATGTAGTCGGCATTTTCATTGTAGCAACCTTTGATCTGGCGGCAGCCCAGATGGGCCATGACATTGTTGGGGAACTCATAGGCCACATGGAAGTGGTCATAAATGTTGCCGCCCTCGTTGGGAAGCTGGCGACCCCCAGTA
>JBGGMQ010000633.1:0-2757 GCA_041287975.1 Verrucomicrobium sp.
CTACTGCACGAACATTCACCGCGGCGAATCCTGGGCCCAGACCTGGAAGACACTGGAAGACTACACGCTGAAAGTCCGCGATCGTGTCGCCCCGGGGCAGCCTTATGGCATCGGCCTTCGCCTGGGGGATCAGGCCTCGCGTGAACTCGCCGAGCCCTGCCAGATGGCCGAGTTCCAGGAGTGGCTGGAGAAGCACAACTGCTACGTCTTTACCATCAACGGCTTCCCCTATGGCAACTTCCACGGCACCCGGGTGAAGGAGCAGGTCTTCAAGCCAGACTGGGCCAGCAAGGAGCGCCTGGAGTACACGAACCGCCTTTTTGACATCCTCTCACAGCTCCTGCCCAAGGGCACGAGCGGCAGCGTCAGCACCCTCCCCGGCTCGCACAAGGAGTTCGGCATCGGCATCGAGGAACTGGAGGCCATCTTCGCCAATCTCAAGGCCTGCAGCGAGCACATTCAGGCCATCTGTGATCGCACGGGCCAGGACCTGCACCTCGGCCTGGAGCCGGAGCCCCTCGGCCTCATCGAGACCAGTGGCGAGCTCATCAAGTTTTTCGGTCTCTATGTCGATACCTACCCGGGCGACCGCACCTTCCTCAAGCGCGTGGGGGTGAACTACGACTGCTGCCACCTCGCCGTCGAGTTCGAGGAGGCGCAGGAGGCCCTCCAGCGCATCTATGATTCCGGCATCCGCCTCAGCAAGCTGCACCTCAGCTCTGCCCTGAAGCTCAAGCCCACCCCGGAGAATCTCGCCCGCCTGCGCGAGTTCGATGAGCCCGTCTATTTCCACCAGGTCATCATCCGCGAGGGCGATACCCCCCTGCGCCGCCTGCGCGACATCCCCAACGCCCTGGAAATGGCTGCGGCCATGCCCTTCGAGATCGGCGATGAATGGCGTGTCCACTTCCACGTGCCTCTCCATGCCAGCCCCACTGGCGGCTTCTCCGATACCAAGGACCACATCCTCGGTGCCCTCGACTGGCTGGCGAAGAACCCCACCGCCTGCCAGCACCTGGAAATGGAGACCTACACCTGGGAAGTCCTCCCTGAGGAACTCCGCTCCGGCGATGTCGTGGACCAGCTCACCGCCGAGTACGAGTGGACGCTGGCAGAGCTTGCGAAACGCGGACTGAGGTAAACAAATTAGGAATTCTGAATTCTGAATGAGGAATTTGTAGCGCAGTTTCTTGAGGCTCAAATGGTGAGTTGCGTGCACCTTGACCTCATCAGGATCGATGGCTTGGAAGTTCCATTCCTAATTTCTAATTCATAATTCCTCATTTTGATCTCCCATGTCGTCCGTTTCCTCTTCCACTCGCCGCGATGCTCTGACGACCTTGGGCTGTCTCGCCCTTGGCCTGCCTGTGCTTTCGGCCTGTGGGAAGAAGGAAGCGACACCACCCCCCATGCCCTCGACTGACCCGGGCGCTGGTGCCATTGATCCTGCAGACCCCAGCTCTGCCGTGGCCGCGCCTCAGCCGCCGAAGAAGGTGGAAGAGAAGGCAAAGGACAAGGACAAGGACAAGCCCGTCGCGGGCCGCGCCAAGTTTGTCTTGATGGTGGACTCCATGGATTCCCCCATGCGGAACTTCCAGCAGGTGCTCACCAAGCGATTGCTGCGCACCCGCGCCGGGGTGGATCTCGTCATGGTGCGGGCCTTGGGGGATGCCCAGCGTCAGGTGGCCCAGCTGCGCTCCCAGTTCGCGGAAGGGGCTCGGTATTTCCTCGTGTTCCCTGTGGAGGCCGAGACGCTTAAGGCCCCGCTCATGGAGCTCAAGGCCGCCGGAGCCACCATCATCGTTTTCAGCAAGGACGTGCCCGCCAGCGCTTGCACCACCGCCATCTTCACGGATGACGCCAAGCTCGGAGCCTTGGCGGGTGACTTTGTCATCGCTGCCCTCCAGCAGAAGTGCCAGGCCGAGGGCCGCCCCGAGACCGTGGGTCGCGTCGTTCAGATCACCGGACCCGAGGGCGATCCCGCCACCGAGACCATCTCCATCGCCTTCCAGGCCAGCCTGAAGAAGGCTCCCGGTGTGCAGCTCGTCCACGATGCCCCCGGCAACTGGGCCGCCGATGACGGCACCGCCCGGTTCAATGACGCTTTGCGTCTGCAGAAGCAGTTCGACGTTGTTTTTGCCCACAGTGACTTCATGGCCAAAGGGGCCTCCAAAGCCGCCCGTGCTGCGACGCCCCCTGTGCGGGACAGCCTCCTCATCCTCGGCCTCGACGGCAACCCCGGCCAGGATGGCGGACTCAGCATGGTCATCAATTCCGAGATCGACGCCACGATTTACCGGCCCCTCCTCATCGACCACGCCTGGAAAGTCTGCCTCCGCCTCCTGGAAGCCCCCACCTTCCAGCCCAAACCCCGCTACGACCTCGCCCCGCAACTGGTCACCCTGGAAGTCGCCGAGACCCTCCAGCGCAAGGGACCGCCCAGCGTGCCGCTGTGAAGCATTTTGGATTTTGGAATGCTGATTTTGGATTGGGTTTCTCCGAAACGAGAGCGCCAAACCCAAGGAGCCGGGATTTTCAATCCCGTTCATCCCTCCCCGGCGCAGCCGCCAGTCGAATTCCCGAAGCTGTTCGGAGTCCAAGCTTCAGCTTGCCCAAACCCCGCCTCCAACCTCCCTCCATTCCTCACTACCCCAGGGACATCCGCTCCACTACTCCCTCGCTCATGTCTGCCTTTCGTCACCCCAAGCGGCTTCGCCGCTCAAGTCTGATGTCTGGAGACTGACCATCTGGTGTCTT
>JBGGMQ010000634.1:0-3820 GCA_041287975.1 Verrucomicrobium sp.
AGTAGTGTCGCGGTTCTGAAAATTGAAAAGAACGCCGACATGAAAGTCAGGCTTCTTCTACTGAAGATCGACAATTCCGCCCCCCGTCTCTGGACCATCCAGTTCCAGGCGGAACCGGCCGCAAGCGATGATGGAGTGCGGATGGTCGGAGGAGGTCCACAAACCTTGTTCTCTCCGGCGCCCGGAAAGTTGCCTGATGATGGGCAGGTAAAAGTTCCAGTCGGCCCATCGGGTGGTTCCGTCCAGATCAGGCGCACTCTTCCAGGGAGAAGCCCGCTGGTTATTTCGCTACAGAATAATTGAAATATATTGCTCAATCCATTCACCCAACTTATAGTATCTCAACTGGAAAAACTAAGGACTCCATCCCAGGAGTCGCGGTTCATTCAATGAACAGCATGGGATGGAAAAGGTTATTGCATCTCCAAACTGCACTGCCATGTCTTTTCTACTTACCCTCTATCACTGGGTCACCGGCATCGTAAGAGTCCTCACCAATGCCCTCGCGCTGCCTGTTTGGGCTGCCATCTGGGCTGGCGTTAAGGCCGTCTTCACCGAGGACACGCTCTGGTCCAGCGCCAAAACCGCCTTCTCCGAAACGCTGACCTGGTCAACCTCGGAACCATTGGGCATTGTCCTGGCCTTGGTGTTTGCCGGGTTTGGTGTTGTGCACGCCATCCGTATCGGGCTGGCGGGAAGTTACAATGGAGCAGGTTTCCTGGCCTTCCTCGTGGAGAATACCTGGGCACTTCCCAACACCGTCGTCGCATCCATTTTTTCCACTCTCACACTCGGCATCAGCATCCACCCAGACAGTCGGGGATCAGGCCGGTTGCTCCTCTCAAATGGCATTATCGGTCCCTACGCCACCACGTTGGGGAGCGTCACTGCGGGCACCATCGTTCCCACTCATGAGTTCACCCACGTCATCCAGTCGTGGCTCATTGGCCCGTTTTACTTCCCCATTTTCATAGCCAATTATATCGTCAACATCGTCCCTTGGTGGCTGATCCTTAAAAAGATCTTCAACATCTACCCCAACTCGCCCATTCAAAACTTGGGCCACTACTTCACCCGAGGCGTCTACCCTTTTACGATCTTCGAATTGATCGCTTATGCCATTGAAGGCAGCCCGCCTTGAGCGCCACCGTAAATGAAGTTTGAACCCGTTGGCGAAATGGAATGAATGCGTTCCCTTTGGAGCCACTTTCTTGGGCAAAAAGAATGCGATTGTCACCGGGGACATCCATTCTCACGCTTGTGCGCTTGCCTTCACTACTCCAGCTGAAAAGGCGGAAGCCCCTCTTCAGGCACTTTGAATGCCAGTGGGATGCAGGTCACTGTCTCCGCCTTTTGCGGCCTGTCCCGCAGCAAATGGAGCAACAGCACCCTGACCTTTAGCCATTTCTCCTGCGGTACGTCGACGTCCACCCGAAAGTAACGCCGACCACTGAAGCCAGCGGCAACGGCAGGTGGCAAAATGACTTCAACATGGACCTCACCCACGCGGACCTCCTGAACGACATCGTAGCCACCGTGCCCCTGGTTGTCGCACTCAAAGTAAAGGTCGCCATACGGTCCCGGCTCGCCAGATTCACGCCTGCCGAGCGTCAAGTAATGGTCCTTCCCCATAAAGCGCAGGACAAAAACTCCCGGTTCAGGTTCATCGACGACAAGTTGGTAGGCAGTAAAGAAGATGGCAGTGCTTTTCATGTCTTCATTCCATAATGCAGGCGCTGGGAACCCTCTCACCGGCTAACGGGACTTTTCCCAGAACGCCACAACCCTCGGGTGAGTTTCCCGCTTTGTCAGGCCCGGACACCAGGTGCGGTGATCCTGGGATGCGAACTCCGGGCACATTGGAACATCCGTTTTTCTGAAAGTGTGATACGCCACTTCCCTGGAGCCTTCGAAATAGTAGTAGCACTTTGCATCCTCCGCATAAATCCACCAGTCCCCAGAGCCGGTATTCATAACCTTCGGTTCAAAGCTCCATATGCTGGATTCCTTTGGAACAATGTAGACCGGCTCCATCGCCAGCCCCACCAGATTGCCCACAGCCCGTCGTGACAGGAAAGCGGCGCTACCCGCGATCAAGAAAATCACCAAAGCAATCGTGAGACAACGGGAAAATTTCCTCATGACCATACGGGGCGAAGTTCCCATGGCTTGGATTCATAGATGATCAGAATCATGGAAGAGGTAGTACGGGCAAATGCTCTGGGTGCCCTCCAGGGAAGGGCACACTCTCTCAATCATGGAGCGGACCGACCCAGATCGCAACCCTGTCAAATCCTCGCCCGCAATTTTGGCACATTACTCGGGCAATTCCCAGCGCATCCTCCACTCCCTTTATTTGTCCATCGCGCAGCAGATCCAGGTAAACATCCCTGACCTCCGGGTTCCCCGTCCCCCAGGCGCTATTTGTACATTAAGCCAGCGGTAAGCAACAAAGCGACACTAGCTCCCAACGAAGGATAGATCATGGCCAAATGCACCACAATGATCAATATCGCAAACGTCCCTTTGGGGGCCGGCGCTCTTGTGGTCACTTTATAGTGATGGCGAAAGATTAAATAGAGCAATGGAATAGCGCTCAACCAGTGGATCAGAGGTAAATTGGATTCAAGCAAGTTCATGACAATTAGTTGAAAGTCTTCGTAACCCAGTCGTGGATGCCACGGTATCGTTGTCGCCTGTCTTATTCCCAACCCGGTTCCACCATCAACAACTTGAGGAACCGAATGCGTGAGCCACTCTTCAGACCGTCTGGCCTTCGGTGATTTTCCCAGCATGGAACAAGAGAGCTACGCCCAACAAAAAAACTCGACGCACTCAACCACCATGGAAATTTGTCTGAGTAGCTAGTTGTTGACCATGGGATGAAAGCGACCACCTTCCTTGTTGTCTGCTGGGACAAATTCACTTGTCCCTCATCCACGGATGACAGATTCAACATCCTCGCAAGTGAATAAGCCCGGAAGTGCAACCACAGAAGGAAAACGCCCATCAACGCATTGAGAGCGCCCAAAAGATAGAGAACGTATTGCAACCACATAATACGGCACAAAGATGTGTTTGACGGCACTTGGGACTACCCACCTTGAGAAGGTGATTGCCCAGGTTGAATCACTTAACCACGCTGGCAATTTTTGCACCGCTCAATGTAGTTGCCTCAATTGTACATCGTCAACGTCTTAAAAGCGGCCACTCCTTCTCTCTCGGCACTTTAGCGCCGTGAACGCTCATCACCGACTATTGCTCTGAGCTCCGATTCCTGTATGAACTCCCACTTGTCCGCCGCATTAAACAACAGGCTTCTCGCTTCGTTTCCGCAGCCATCAGTGCGACGGCTTGCGTTATTTTCGCTGTTCATGCCATGCCTCCCCACCTCGACACCCTCCTGGCAAACGCTTCAGACCTTTTTTCAACTCCAACCAGCATCTGAGCGGATGTCGTCTCAAAAGCAGCTGACTTTCACAGAGTTCATCTGTCTCCAAAGACTCGGTCGTCAGGCTGCGTATGGCTCGTGCATGCATCCCCCATCTTCATCTCCTGCGCTCCTTGGGATTCTGGCAGCGACGGGCTTCGCCTTCCTAATCAATGCTGGTCCGCTGCATGCCTCCGACTCGTCCCTCCCCTCCGCCAAACCCATTCCGCGAGTCCAGGTCACGCCGCTACCCAACTACGAATCCTCGTTCACCTATTTAGGGAAGGAGTTGACCCGGTTCCATTTTGACCCGGATTCCAAACGACCTTTTTGGTATCCGGCCCAGACGACGCTGGCACCATCAGTCATCCGGATGGGACATCCGCATGA
>JBGGMQ010000635.1:0-3609 GCA_041287975.1 Verrucomicrobium sp.
CTGGAGAACATCAAGTTCGACGAGTTCCGCTACTATCTCGCCGGTGACCGCAAAGCCAAGCGTTCCTGGGACGAGGTGCCTGATGAAATCAAGAAGACCTTCGAGCGTCTTGGCATTCCGGAGCAGGAGCGCAAGTTCCTCGCCGGCGTGGAAGCCCAGTACGACAGCGAGGCCGCCTACTCCAATGTGAAGAAGGTGGTCGAGGAGCAGGGTGTGATCTTCATGAACAGCACTGAGGCGTTGCAGAAGCACCCGGAAATTTTCCGCAAGTGGTTTGGCAAGGTGATCCCGACCGGTGACAACAAGTTCAGCGCCCTCAACAGCGCCGTGTTCAGCGGCGGCTCCTTCATCTACATCCCCCCGGGTGTGAAGGTGAAGCATCCTCTTCAGGCCTACTTCCGCATCAACAGCGAACAGTTCGGCCAGTTCGAACGCACGCTCATCATTGCCGATGAGGGTGCCGAGGTGATGTACATGGAAGGCTGCACCGCGCCCAAGTTCGAGACCGCAACGCTGCACAGCGCCGTGGTGGAACTGGTGGCCATGAAGGGTGCCAAGATCCAGTACGTGACCGTGCAGAACTGGAGCAGCAACGTCTTCAACCTCGTGACCAAGCGCGGCATCGCGCATGAGGATGCTGAAGTGCGCTGGATCGACTGCAACATCGGCAGCCGCCTGACGATGAAGTATCCCGGCGTGGTCATGAAAGGCCGCCGCGCCCGCGGTGAGGTCATCAGCATCGCCCTGGCCAACACCGGGCAGCACCAAGACACGGGTGCGAAGATGATTCACGCTGCTGACGAGACAACCAGCAACGTCATCTCCAAGAGCATCAGCATCGGCAAGGGCCGGGCCACCTACCGTGGTCTGGTTCACATTCCGAAGCACCTCAAGGGTTGCAAAAACAACACCGAGTGTGACGCCCTGCTCATCAACTCCAGCAGCCGCACCGACACCTACCCGGCGATCAACGTACGCGGCAATGACCATGCCACCCAGCATGAGGCCAGCGTCAGCCAGGTGAGCGCGGAGCAGATCTTCTACATGCAGCAGCGCGGCCTCAGCGAAGCAGAGGCCATGAGCCTCTCCGTCAACGGCTTCATCAACGACCTCGTGCGTGAGTTCCCCATGGAATACAGCGTCGAGCTCAAGCGCCTGATCGACCTGGAAATGGAAGGCTCCGTCGGCTGATTTCCTAACAACCTTTTTTCCCCTCCCAACTACAATTCATGAGCGTTGTTGCGCCCATCGCCGAACCAGAAATGGAGAAGCCTCAATCCACCCCGTCGTCCCTCAACCCGTCTGATTTAACTCCCGACTTCAGCAAACTGGAGGACGCACCGGAATGGTTCCAAAAGCGGGCCCAGACTGCCTGGGAGGATTTCCAAACTCTCCCCATGCCCGGGAACAGAGACGAAAGCTGGAGATACTCGCAGTCCAAGCATCTCGCTCTTGACGGTCTGCGCCTCGCGCCAGAGCCCACGGAAGAGGAGAAGCAGGAAGCCATCGCCCGCTCCCGTGGACTTGAGCAGGTCTCTGCCCGTCTCATTTTCCTGAATGACCGCCTCATCTTTAGCGACACGGCAGGCCTCGCCAACGGTGTTGCCGTCATTCCGTTTGCAGAAGCGCTGCGTACGCACGGAGACGTGCTCCAGCAGTATCTGATGCGCCGCAAGGCAGACTTCGAGTCCTCCAAGTTTGCCGCGCTCCATCTGGCTCATGTCCAGGCTGGCGCAGTCATCCTCGCCCCGAAGAATGCTGTGTTGAAGGCTCCCATCGAGATCTTCCACTGGGTTACCGGAGCCAACAGCCTGGTGTTCCCTCACACCCTTATCGTTGCCGGTGATCACGCGGAAGTGACGGTACTGGACCACCACGCCTCCCTCAAGGATGAAGTGGCTCAGAGCATCGCAGTGGCGGACTTCGTCGCCGGCAACGGCAGCCATGTCACTTATGTGAACTCACAGGAACTTTCCGACTCCGCCGGCGCCTTGCACATTTCTTCCACTACGGTGGCCCGGGATGCCCAAGTCAAAGCGCTGCAATTGCAGCTCGGCGCTTCGTTTGCCCGCAGTGAAAGCGTCAGCGATCTCATCGGCGAGGGAGGCCGCAGTGACATGCTCGGCGTCAGCCTGCCTTTTGGCAGCCAGATCGTGGACATGCGCACGCTTCAGAACCATATGGCTCCTCGCACCTACAGTGACCTTCTTTACAAGAATGCGCTGTATGACAAGTCCAAGACCGTATTCTCCGGCCTCATCAACGTGTCCGAAGGTGCCCACTACACGGACGCCTATCAGAAGTGTCGCAACCTGATCAACAGCCCCGACAGCGAGGCTGTCTCCATGCCCGGTCTGGAAATCAACGCCGACCAGGTGAAGTGCAGCCATGGTGCCACCAGCGCCCCGATCAATGCCGACGAGCTCTTCTACCTCAAGGCCCGCGGCATTCCTGACCAGGAATCCCGTCAGCTCATTGCCATCGGCTTTGTGGAAGACGTCATCAGCCGCCTCGGTCAGGAGGAGCTGATTGCCTCCTTGAACCAGCGCATCGAAGACAAATTCGCTCGCCAAGTCGCAGCGTAAGCAGAATTCGGTTTAACCACAGAGAGCACAGAGGAATGAAAGAGGATTGAGACAGAATTAACAAAATTTACGGAATTAGAGTTCAGCTTCTGATAGGAAGGCAAAAACCCAATTCTGTAAATTCCGTTAATTCTGTCTAAAAGTTAGTCTCTGTGTCCTCTGTGGTTTAAACATCAGTCTCCAATTTTTTAGCAGCAACCGCTTCCAGGCCGGCAGCCACCTTTGATCACAGGAGCTTCGCCATCGCGGTAAGTGGGCTCGGGCTTTCCAGGACGGAAATGCTCTTCATGGTCCAGCCGGCTTTCCACGCCGGGATACACTGAGGCCGCCACTTCCAGGCTTTCCGTCACTGCCTCCAGCAATGCTGCGGGATCGCCTTCGGCGCGGAGGTTCAGGATCAACTGGCCGCCCGTGCTGGGCTCATCCAGGGTCATGCCCGTCTCGGCGACATTGTCATTCCGCACCAGGTTCACGGAAGCAATTTCCCCGGCAATGCCGTCATCGGGGCTGTAGGTCATTTTCAAGTGCGCCACTTCAGCCGACTGCTGGCCCAGCTTTTCCTGAATGGATTCGGCAAGGCAGCGCAGATAACCATTGGCATCGAACTCATCCCGGGCACTCAGTGTCACGGTCGCATTGAGCCAGCCCAGCAGGGCTTCGCCATCGGCATAGACTTCATAGTCCAGCTCCATGGGTGCACGCTCCGCCAGTTGTGTCTGACTGAAGATGGTGCGGAACCAGGCTTCCAATCCCGTCTCCTCCCGGGCTGAGGCACTGATGATCTTTGCCTGGGGGAACTCCTGCTGAAGCGTGTCGGTCAGCTCCACCAACTGCTCGGGGGTCAACAGCTCCCGTTTGTTGATGACGATGACGTCAGCCTCCTCCAACTGTTTCTTGTAAATGTAAGTGACCTTGGAGGAGAAATTCCCCCCGGCATCCAAACCCAGCACGCGACGAGCCCGCACAGGGTCAACCAACACGCTGAGCGGAGCGATGGAGAATGACTCCCCGTACATGCGGCGCA
>JBGGMQ010000636.1:0-2752 GCA_041287975.1 Verrucomicrobium sp.
CTGGACGGCAGTGGCGACGCGCTGCGGCTCGTCAGCCTCGAGGGCAAAAGGCTTGGCGGTCTTGACGGCACAAAAGCCGCAGGCGCGGGTACAGCGGTCCCCTGCGATCATGAAGGTGGCCGTCCCCTGGCTCCAGCATTCCCAGCGGTTCGGGCACTGGGCTTCTTCGCAAACCGTGTGCAGTCGCAAATCCGAAATCAGGGACTTCGTGCTCCAAAACACGGGGTCGCGGGGAAGCTTCACACGAATCCAGTCAGGCTTCTTCTCCGTGTGCAGCGCAGGGTCAATCTTGGGCGTCATTGCAAAGTGATCGTACGCAGGAAGTACGGCTCCACAAGGACGGAAGGTGCCGGAAGTTCAGAGAACTGAACTCCAGCCCATCGCAGTGGGACTTCCCGGTTTGATTTGGAATGACCGCGCGCCCCGGACTGGGACCCATGTCACGCTCGAATCATGCTCGAAGCGTGGCCTTCATGTTCAACGTCCTGGCGTGCACCCGGTGCGGTCATGCTGGCACCGGCCAGACGGGCGGCCCAGTCCTCCGCAGCGTCCACAAAATGCCCCACCACCTCGGCGAATGCCACCCCGGTGATCCCGTCTCCTTCCAGGGTTCGAAAAAGGACGATCTCATTCTCCAGCCCATCGATTGCCAGCACGGCTCCGCCCGTTTCCGCGCCGAAAAGGTTCCCCTCCAGAAGGAGCTGATACACATGCTCCCTGTCCTCCAACGGCACCTTGCCGAGGACGGAGTAGATCTGCAGACGGGAGCTTCCGGCCTCATGCTCCAGATTCAGAGTAACGGCACCGTCAAAAACGAGCCGGGCACATCCTTGTTCGTCGAATTGGAGCCCGCCGACACCCATGAGGGTGCCGAGTTCGGAGAGGAGCGTGTTTGCATTCATATTGGGGGGCCAGCTTAGACTTTGGTGGTGTGGGCAGCGATGAATCCGGGGAGAATCGCCAGTTCCAGAAGGCCGACGATGTGGACATATCCACCGGCAAAGAGGTGAATCAAATCAGGGCCTGTGAGTTGTCCGGCACCGGGCCCATTCAAGGCTTCAAGCAACGGCTCCGTGAATGCGTCGTCCAAGTTCAAATGAAACTCTGAACCCTCGCCCACATACTTGCGCGCCAGCTCCCTGGCACCTTCCAAGGTGGGGGCTGCGACAAATCTCGCGTGATCCTCCAGAAAGTTGAGGTTCTCCTCGGCGCGGCGTTCCACGGCGAAGGCCCGAAAGTCCTGGCGCAATTCCTGACTGGCGCTCGTCAGGACGTCGCCAATGTTCTCCGGTTTGGGATAGGGCTCCAGCCAGGTTTTGGGCTTCAGGGCGTACTCAAACTCAGGCCGCCCCACCAGTGACATGGATCGGTCTGGGGCGAAATCGAGGGCAAACCCCAGGCTGAAGCTGCTCTGATCCTGCTCGACTTCCACCGGCGGGGTGCCATCGGGAGAATAGTAGTGCGTCACTTCCTCAATGGACTGATGAAACTGGGCCCGGAAGCCTCCTTCCGGCTTCCTTTCGAAGGTAAAGCTCTTGTGCTCATTGCCGAGCAACATCATGGGCGTGCCATTTTCAAGGCGGATAAAGCCATCTGTGGGCGATGCCATGGCATACTGAAAGCAGGCCGCCGTCCCCTGATGGGCATACTGCGATATCGTCCAGAGCATTTCTGGATCGTTGCCAAAGAACTCATTCAGACGGGTCAGGGCCTGGGTGAGCGCCGCATCCTTGAAATGATTCACATCCTCGGGCGTCGCATCTTGAGGGATCACCGGCGGCTCGTAGAAGCTTCTCACGACGCCATCGGGGTCCTTGTACTTGAATATCCCGCGCTCAAGGTCCCGCTTGAAGATCTCAGACACGCCTAAATCTCCCCCACCATAAAATTGGGCTTGATCGACCTCAGTGCCGCTTCGGGGTGACTCGATCGATAATTTGAGGCGCCCGAACCCACCGTCTGGGACGGTGCCCTTGACCAACCGGAGTCCTTCAGTGCGGCCGACCTCAATGCCCAGTTCGTTTTTGATCGCCTCGCGTCCCGCCCGGCTCAGATCCTTCTGTGCAGGGTAGTCACCCGGTTTCTCGAGCCCAGGCAGACCCCTGCGTTCCACTTCAACTTCCACTTTCTCCCTCACCCGACCAAGGTTCGTCCCCAGATTGTTGAGCAGATCGGCAAGCTCGTCGTGTCTCAGGTCGGTTTCATCGTAGGCGGCAAACCGCTCGCCCCCTTCAATGAGGGTCTCGATGAAGGCCCGCATCTCCTTCGTCTGGACAGACTTGAACACGTCCGACAGATCCTCGTCAGAAACGCCCGCGAGTGCCAGCGCCCCCTGTTCCTCCCGCCACCGGTAGATCGCGTCTGGATCATCCAGCTTGCGGCCCAGTTGCATCCAGGCCGTGCGCACCTCGTCTTCGACCTTGGAAAACTCCTTCAATGCCGTCAGCACCTCCACATAGTCCCCGCCATTGACGGCCTGAGTCACCTCAAGCAGGGCAGCCGTGTACGCCTGCTGCAGCGCCATCTCCCGGTTTCTGATTTCTGCCGTGAGCGTCTGTTCCGGGCCAGTAACCCCCAGCGCCTTCAAGGACGTCGTCAACTGGTGCAGTTCACGATGCGTGAGACCGCTGAGGTCATGGGCACCGTCCTTGAGCAACTCTTCCAGATGCGGCTTCAGCCTTGCCAGCTCGGGCTCCACCTGATCATCCTCGATGAGTTCGTGCAGCTCCCCGTGGGACTTGAGCACCCCCAG
>JBGGMQ010000637.1:0-10787 GCA_041287975.1 Verrucomicrobium sp.
TCTGCGCCGGGCAGTCTTTCGAAGCTCCAGATCAGGGGGACATCGCCGTTGTTGGTGAAGGTGATCTCCTGGCTGGTCGTGCCACCTTCCGGTACGGAAGGGTGCAGCGTGGGGATGTCCAGCGCAAGCTGCGAGGCCCCCAGGACAAAATCCACTCCCGTGGCAGAGGGGGGGACATTCACATTCTGTGTTGCGGAGGTCACATAGCCAGGGGCCCTGGCCTGGACGGAGTAGCTCCCATCCACCACCGTGGCGATGTAGCTGCCATCAGGGCCGGTGGTTGTTTCCTTGGTCACCGTGCCCGTCAGTTTCACCGTTGCTCCCTCCAGTCCGGCCCCGCCGGTGACCTTGGTCACGTGTCCGGCTATCGTTGTGACGGTGTAAATGTTCAGGGTGAGAGACTCGGTCCGGTTCACGCCTGCCCCGTCCGTCAGGGTCTGTGTCATGGGAATGCTTGCCGGAGTCGCGTGGTCCGCTGCTATCGTGATCAACAAATTTGGAGCCGCGTTTTGCGCCTTGGCGGCCGGGGCCACTGCGCCAAAAGTGAGTGCGGTGTTTGCCAGCGAAATCTTGGGGTCGGGTGTGTCCAGGCCCACCGTTCCTTGCAAAGTGCCTGTAGGCACACCTCCGAGATTTTGCACCTCCGGTGCCACGGCCACTGTCTCACCCGGGCTGATGATGCTGTCGCCATTGCCACTGGTGTCGGGTCCGTTGGCATCTTGCACCGTCGCCTTGGTCATCACAGGGTAGGCCACCACAGCGAGATCAATCGCATTGCCCACGTCCAGCCGCCCGCCCGTCATGGTCTTGTTGGCGAGATTCGCCACGGGATCCGTCTTCGCCAGCAGGGCCGCTTTGATCTGGGCAAAGTTCATCCCCGGATTCGCCGCCTTGAGCAGGGCCGCCGCGCCTGAGACATGCGGCGTCGCCATCGACGTGCCGCTGGAGTAGGCATACCCACCGCTCAGGTACGTGGAGTAAACATCCTCCCCGGGAGCCGCCAGATGCACGGTGGCCTTGCCATAGTTGGAGAAGAACGAGAGCTGGTCATTTGCATCCGTCGCCGCGACGGAGATCAAGTTGACGCACCCATAGTTGGCGGGGTAGCTGGGGATGATGTCATTGTCGAGTCCGTCGTTCCCCGCAGCCGCAATGAAGCCCACCCCTGCGGACCCAGCCAGGTCGATGGCTGTCTTCATGGCGGAGGTGAAATCACCACCTCCCCAGGAGTTGGAGGTCAGCAGCACACCTTTGGCCGTAGCGTAGTAGATGGCCTCGATGGCATCGGAGTCTGAGCCGGATCCTGTATGGTCCAAAAACTTCAACGGCATGATCTTCACCTGCTGGCAGACGCCAGAGATCCCGTTGCCATTGTTGCCCACAGCACCGACCGTTCCCGCGGTGTGGGTTCCATGCCCGTAGTCGTCCTCAGGGGTGTTCGTGTTTTTTACGAAGTTCCACCCATGCACATCGTCGATGTAGCCATTGCTGTCATTGTCGATCCCGTCATTGGGGATCTCACCGGCATTGGTCCAAAGGTTCGCCGCGAGGTCCGGGTGGTCCATGTCCATGCCCGTGTCGATAACGCCGACGACCACATTGGCCGATCCCACACTTACCGACCAGGCGGTGAGGGCATTGACATCTGCCCCTGCAACTCCGCCGGACTGGCCTGTGTTGCGCAGATTCCATAGCGTGCCGAATGAGGGATCATTGGGTGGCATCGCTTCCGCATGATTCTGCACGATGTAGTCAGGCTCGGCAGAAACCGCAGGGCTTGTCTTGTCAGCAAAAGCAACCAGAGCGGTATCATAGGCGGCGACACTCGGTTCGGGCACCTCCACCAGATAGAGGAGGGAATTCGGAATCTGCCGACGCACGAGCAGTTGCCGCTCCGCCAGCCAGGCCCGGAAGTCCTCATCAGAGACCCGGGGGTTCAGTTGCACCATCAGATGGTCTGCTACCATCACATTTTGCCGGACGACCGTCTCCACCCCGCCCGCACCTCGCAGGATCTGCTCCTCCACACGAAGCAGGGGATATTTGAAGCTAGTTTCATAAACCGAAGTCCGGCGGAAAATCCCTTCAGGGGAGGCAGGGGAATCCTCACTCCCGGACTTGCGACCAGCTGCCACAGCAGGCGGCAGGCGGCGAGCATGGGGTGGGGCGCTTTTGGGCGAGGCATGGTTGCTGGGCGCAATAGTGCCCGCCTGAGCAAGCTGCGCCGTGGAAGGTGCCGCTGTCGGACCCGCTGACGAAGAAGGAATCGTGCGACTCAATGCCCATGGTTCCCTGCTGGCGGTAGCTCCTGATACAGGTGCCGCGACCTCGAGTGCGGGCTGTGAGTTTTTGCCGAGCCACCAGTAAGTAGCCGCTGTTGCCAGCAGCAACGGTATCAGCAAAAGCAGAAAACGGCGGGGCCGAAGGAAGCGTGCAATCATCGAGGGTCTCACAGCCTAGTAGACTTCGGCTTTTTTGCCAAGCTACAACAGTGAGCCCCGTCTGCGGGAAGTGCTTCTAAGGATTCTCGATGGGGGCAGTCGGCATCTGCGGAGGAGCCGGAGCCTGATTGTTGGGCGAAGAAATCGGAGCAGTGAGCCTTCGACGACTCGGTACCGTAGGGCGGCCACCACCGGGCATGCCCGGTCCCGGCATGCGCGCGCCAGGTGGCATGGGCGTGGGATGGCTCCCGTGATTTTGATTCATCGCGGCGGCTCCTTTAGGAGGGGGTGGGGGAGCGCTTGCCGCCATGTCATTCCCCGTCTCGGCCCCCATGGGTGCCTCGGCATCCGTCATGGCACCCGCGTTGGGATTTCCCTTTTTGGCTGCGGCTGCTGCTGCCAGGGCAGGATTTGCTCCACCACCACCGCCGCCTCCGGCAGCCATCTGTTTGAGATAGGCTTCGTCGTAGCGCAGGGTGGCTTTTTCCCCACCCATCAGCACGACCGCGTAGGAGTCGCGCCGCGTGTCAGCAATGACCGCCTCTTCCACCCGCATGCCATTGGGGGCTGCGTCCTTGCCCTTCAGGCGGGTTCGCTCGCGGGTTTTCGTATTCACCACCACCACGGAGGTCATGCCTTCGGCATCGTCGTACATGCTCCCCAAGGCCAGATTTTTGGCGAAGGACTCGCGCTGCACCGCCACAGGGGCGGTCTTCAGCGTGAAGGGGTTCTTTCGCCAGCCAGCCTCATACTTTTCCGCTGGGAAAGGCTCCGGAGGCGCAAACGCCTGACCTTTGGCTGAATGAACGCCATAGGCAGACATGATAACGGCGGCGATCACCAATGCATAGCGCCAGCTCACCCGTCCCGGGCGGCTGCCTGCCATCCAACATGCCTGTCTGTAAAAAAGGTCGCGCATCTGCAAAATTCAATACAACCAAAATACAGTGTCAGCCCGCGAGAATAAAGTTCCAGAGTTTTCCCACGGATTTTTCTTCACTGGCCGGCCCCTGTGTCTCCACCCGGACTCTGACCAGGCGGCTTTACCGGAGCGAACAGGCTGCTGGGATTCAGATCCTTGCCCTTCAAGAACTGCCCGTCATGCTGCCGTTGCAGGTCGTCCTCCGTCCACAGCTTCCGGTCGGGGCCGGCGCTGCGCACATCGATACGGTCATGCGATGAGGCGTGGAAAAAGAGCGGCGTATCCCACCGGTCCACGAGTTGACCTTGGGCGTTGAACGCCGGGTGACTGTCAGGCAGGAACCGCATTTGAGCCCGGTTCTTCCCTCGCAAGGCTGCCGCGAACTCCTCATTGGCTCCAATTCGGAAAGGATCCCCACCTTTGACAAGAAGGATCAAGTTTTCGA
Source organism: Verrucomicrobium sp. (assembly GCA_041287975.1). GTDB lineage: Bacteria > Verrucomicrobiota > Verrucomicrobiia > Verrucomicrobiales > Verrucomicrobiaceae > Verrucomicrobium. The sequence continues at coordinate 3,809 of JBGGMQ010000637.1, forward strand.
AAGCGTGGGCTATGGCGTGAAGGTCGTCCTCGGGGCGGGAGTCGGGTTTGGCGTAGGCTTGCAGAATCATCTCCCCTGGCAGCTGTGTTGGAGGGGATTTGGGAGCTGCCCCAAGCCAGGGCGGAGGCGTTGAAGGAAGGGCGGGTGAGGGGGCTGTTTTGGGACCTTCTTCACTCGCGCGATTTTGCTCGTGCCGCAGCCACCATGCTCCGGCGATCAACAAGAAGACACCGCATATGACGATTCCCAGCCGCTTGCTGAATCGGGCAGGGGAATGCTTGGGAGGAAACAACATGGGTTGGCGGTGATTCTGGACCGCTCAAGTCCACGTGCCGGATCTCAGGTAGCCGATGGGCAGGCTGTCCGAGCTGGCATTGTAGAAGTTTCCCAGATTCGGCAGCACATAGGGCATGTCTGCCGCCTTCACCCCGAACCAGCGCAGCATCTCGCCAACGAACTGGTCAACCGAGGTGGTGGGGATCATCCGGCCGCCGTACCCAGTGTCGTTGTTGCTGTCCAGCGTCAGGTCGGGGAAGGTGCCATAGATGCGTCCCCCCTGCACAGGTCCACCCATGACAAGTGCGTTCGCGCCCCAGGCGTGGTCCGAGCCGCGGCCATTGCTGCGAAGCGTGCGGCTGAAATCGGATGAACTGAACGTGATCACGCTGTCCTGAAGGCCCATTGTCTCCAGCGCCCGCTGGAATCCGCTCAAGGCCCCATCCAGCATGGAAAGCATGGGAGCCTGGGAGGTGAGCAGTTCGGAGTGGTGGTCCCATCCACCGAAGCCGAGAAAGATGGTCTGCCGGTGCAGTCCCAGTGCCTGCCTCAGGCCGATCATTTTTGCCGCTGCCCGGAACTGGGAGGCGAGATAGTTGCCGCTGGGAAAGTGGGCCGCCACGTTGCTGTCACTGTAGCTGTTGAACTGTTGCAGGAAGTACTCCTGGAGCTCAATGCTCCCGCGCGTCAACTGGGTGAAGGACTCCTGCACCAGGCTGGAGTACTGTTGCTGAATGATGCTGCGGTGAGCCGCATTCTTGATCCGGTGATAGTGGTTGACGTCCCAGACGTCAGACCCGGTGAAGGTCAGTGCACCCTGTTCAGTGACTACGAACTGGGTCGTCTGGTTGCCCACTTGCAGTACATTGTTTCCCGCCAGGGAGAGGTTCATGGAGAAACTTGACCCATTGGCTGTGCTGTGGAGCACGTCGGCCGCACGGCCTGCCCATCCCGTCAGCTGGGTCATCCCCTGCGGCACCGATGTCTGCCACTGGTCGATCTGGTCACTGTGGGAGAACAGGGATCTTGGCAGCGGCATCGATTCCGCCAGATACTGGGCCTTGGTCACCGGGGCGATCAGAGTGCCCACATTTGCCACCCAGGCGGCGCGTCGTTTGGCGCTGTCCCCGCCCAGTCCGTTGAACATTTCCTGCAACCCGGGGCAGTTCGGATGCACGCCATACAGTTGTCCGTCACCGCCGGATTGATCGAGGGCCCGCAGGCTGCTCAAGGGCAGAGCCAGATTGTCCCTGGAGGTGGAATAGATCGCGTGGCGGCTGTCTCGTGGCACCAGCCAGTTGAAAGAGTCATTGCCGCCCTGGAGGAAGATGCAGACCAGGGTGCGGTAGTCAGCAGGTGCTGCTTGCGCCGCTGCCGTGCTGGCCATCTTGAGGTTCAGCAGCGTGTTCAGCACAGAGACGCTGCTCAGAGCCGCACAGCCTGCTTGTCCGAGGAACTTCCGGCGGTTCGAGGTAGGTTCACTACGGGAGGGTTGAGGGGAGCTCATGAGTGCAGGTCGGGGAGATAGGTGGGGGTGATCCCGTTCATCGCATCACGGCTCCTTCAGGGCAGGTGATGGCCAGGTAAGCCGCCACCTGGGCTCTTTTCGCCGATTCAGAAGCAGGGATCTGGACGATCGCGTTCACAATTTTAGTTCTGGTGGCAGCCTCCATCCTTCCTGCACAGAAGATGAGGTTCAGATGGTCTGCCAGGAGCTCTGGGGTGGCTGACAGCGCCTTTTCCCGGTCCATGTCAAAGGGTGCCCGGTAAACATTGTAAAAACTCAGACCCCACTGGATGACGTCCCATAGATGGTTGGGGAATGAGATCGTGGAGAAGCTGTCCGTGATCTGGAACACCGGCCCTGAAAGTTCATTCTGAGTGAGGATGCCCGGGGCACGGTAGTCAGGGCGGTAGAAGTTGAAGACGCTGGGAGAGAACGTTGGCTCCTGCCGGCTCGCGCCATAGAAGCCACCCCAGTCCCACCAGAGCAGGTTGGGAGCTTGCTTGAGGCCGAAGGCGCGGGCGATGGCCATCGTTCGCACCACAGGTTCTTTCAATCTTCCGTTCACCACATTGGAGGTGAAGCGTGGATCGCGCGCCTCCTCGTCCAGCAGGATGGCATTGATAACGGCGAGCAGGTCCCCCCGCACTCCCTGCCCATTGTTGGCAAAGACTGAACTCACCCTCTGGATGTAGGCAGGGCTGGGATTGTCCGTCACGAAGAACTGGATGAGTTGGCGCCCTACGAAGACACCGGTGTTTGGGTGCTCAAACAACATCCTGATGAGATCGTGGACATCCTGCAGGGCGTTTTCTTTTGTAGGAGCTCTTGGGGGGATGGTAAACCCGTGGAGCAGTGTTTTTGGCCCGAAGTCATGTTTGTCCGCGACCATGGTCATCGGCGTGGCGAAGGCACTCTCGTCCCAGCCACCGTAGCCCCAGAGTTGACCTCCATACCAGAGCCCTGTGAGCACCCGTGCCACCTGCGTGATCTCCGTGTTCGTGTACGTCGGAATGGGGTGGTCCTCGCCGTCGACCTTGCGGGATCCGTCAGAGTCGAGCTCCCACAGGCCGATGCTGAAGAGCTGCATCACTTCGCGGGCGTAGTTCTCATCGGGATACTGGTTGATCTCAGGGCGGGCTTTCTGGTTGCCCACATGGCTCAGATAGCGGCCCATGATGGGGTGGAAGGTGACTTCCCGGAGCACGTCGTAGTAATTGCCTAAACCATTCCGGACAAAGATGTCGTAGAAGTCCGCCATGCCCAGCACCTTGTTCTCCAGTGCGGCATCACGGCGGGAGGCAACCAGAATCTGGCTCAGGGCAAAGGCCATGCGCTGGCGCAGCTGGTCTTCACCTTGCACAGCCCCCCTCGCGAAGGCTGACATCAGGTTGTTGCCAAACAGGAACTTGTCTGATCCTTCACCTCCGTAGTTGTATCCTTTGCCCGTGTGCTCGCTTTTGAGGTCGTTGTAGATGGACTTGATGTAAGTTGAGTTCAGCGTGGGAGCGAGGGCCGCTTGCTCCTGGATCCAGCCGGCATACCCCGTCTCCTGCAGGTGCTGAATGTCTTCCAGAGTGGGGCCAAAGCTGGCCTGCATCAGGAACCGGGAAGCCTGACTGCGGGAGATGGCCGTCGAGGTGCCGAGCGCACCCGTGCCAGCCCCTCCGCCAGCGACACTGCCCGGGAATCCGCCGGTTACTGTGGATCCCTGGAACTGCTCCACCAGCGTCGCATAGTCGCCACTCATGGAGGCATCGACCACCCCGTCGAGGTTGGTGTCCATGGGCCTGGCGCTTTGGGTGCTGTTAGCAGAGAGAGGGTCGGAGCCCAGGACATTGACCTCTGTCCAGTCGCTCACGCCGTCGCCATCTCTGTCCAGATCCTGAATGTGGACTTTGTAGAAGGTGGGGGCAGAGCCAGTGAGGACGTTCGTGAAGGTCTGCCGGTACTCGCCCTCCGTCGCCACGGGAGTGCCGGTGGCAGGTGACCATGCCGTGAGGTTGCCACTCTGCCACACTGCCTGCTGCTTTTGCACCAGCACTGGCCACTTCACGATGATGTCGTTTCCTTGAGGGACAATGGCAGACCAAAGTCGGGAATTCGCGTCAAAGGGATCGGTGCCCGCTGCGGCCTCTGCCGCATTGCTCATGCCATCCCCGTCGGTGTCCACATTCGCTGCCAGCGAGAAGCTCCCGGCCCAGCGCTCCCACGCGTCGGACAAGCCATTGCCGTTCAAATCTTCGCCCAGGCCAATGGCCGGTGTGCCACGGAAGTTGGGCGGCAGGCTGCTCGCCAGGAGGGGATTGCTGCGACTGGAGACCTCCAACCCATCGGGAGCTCCATCGCCGTCCGTGTCTTTCTGATTAGGGGAGGTCCCGGCCAGATACTCGTTCACATTGACCAGGCCATCGTTGTCAGGATCCAGTGCGGCATCCAACGCACTGTCTTTGTTCAGGCCGTACAGTGTCTCCCAGACGTCGGGCATGCCGTCTTCATCAGCGTCTTTGGAGGCCGCGAAAGCGGCCAGGTTTTCCAATGGGGTGGCAGTCTGGTAGACCTGCACTCCGTCAGGAAGGCGAAATGCCACCCGGTTTGCAACAGGAGGATTATCATGTGTCTGCCAGGACGCTGTGCCGTTGTAGACGTTTGTCGCCAGGGCGCATCCATTCCAGGTCCGTGAGATCACCGTCTGCCCCGTGTCTTGGTTGATGATGGCAAAGGTGACATTCCAATCCGTCTGGGAACCCGAGGCACTGGTCCCTGTGACCCTGAAGCGAAGCCGGTCGGAGATGTCCACTTTGCCTTTGCCGCTGAATCCATACGCTGGGCCCAGATCGGGCGGCGCGGGGCTCCAGTCACTCTCCCAGATGCTCCAGGCGTCATTGTCAGGATGGCTGAAAGCTGCCCGGTAGTCGGTGAAGAAGTAATAGGAAACTCTGCCCTGCCGCACCGGAATGAAGAGTGACATCGCATCCTCTCCGGGCACTGCTGAGTTCGTGATCGAAAGGTTGAAGAGATCCGCATTGTAGTTGACGTTCCCTGCCGTGTGGTCCCACACGATCTGCACGTTCTCGACCGTCCAGTTGAAGCTGCGGGGTGTGGAGGTCACCACCATGGGCATGTTCGTTCCTGCAGCCTCCGCGAGGAGGGGGTTTGTCCGTTCCGTCACCTCCCGCTTGTCGTTCCTGCCGTCACCATCCGTGTCCGGTTTGTTGGGGTTCGTGGGCGCGGGCAGCAGGGCGAGCTCTTCACTATCCGTCAGCCCGTCGCCGTCCGTGTCCTGTGCCAGGGCATTGGTGCCCGTATTGCTGATGCTGACAAAGGTGCCCGTCCCAGTCTCCACCAGATCTGAGAGGCCATCACCGTCCGTGTCTTTTTTCCAGGGATTGGTCCCTCGATTCTTTTCCGCCACGTTGTTGAGGCCGTCGCCATCGGGGTCGATCGTCGCATCCGTGTTCAAGTCCGGATTGAATCCGTGCTCAAATTCCCATGCGTCGGGCAGGCTGTCGCCGTCCTTGTCTGCCGTGCTGCTGACTATTTGCAATCCATGCACCCCGAGATTGTGGTAACTGACGCGGAATAGCTTCAGATTGAAGCTGCTCGCCGTCAGGTTCCGGTACCGGATGGTGTTTCCTCGACGAGCGACGGTCGCATCGTACACCGTTTGCTCGTAGAAGGTCTTCTCGGGGCGGGAGCTGGAAGTCGAGACATAGAGGTCACTGGCCGGTTGGTCATTGAGCCGCATGTAGCCCAGTGATCCCTCGCTTGTAGAGCCGACATAGGCGATCACGTCATACTTCGCGTAGGGAATCTGAGTCACGGTGATGGAGGCAGGCGTGTCGCTGCTCACCCAAAGAAGACCGTCAAAAAGCCTTTGGATCGCGCTTCCGCTGTTTCCCGTGCCCCAACTGCTGGATGCGCTGCTCCATGATATTTTGGCCCCGGAATCCACGCCCGTCGCATTCGCGATTTTGGTCGGTACAGGTGCCATGACATCCACTTCTGATCCTGAGGGAGTGTTCCAGGTGGTGAGCGGCCGGGTGGTGTTCCAGTTCATCTGGGGGACGATCCCAGTGACGTCCAGCGTCATCAGTCCATTGTCGGGAGAAAGCTCCGAAATGAACTTGATCCCGATGGCCGCCGCGAAGGGCGGCGGCTTGCTGCTGGCGCTGGTGGGGTTGAACCTGGTTCGCACCTCCCAGGCATCCGGAGCGCCATCGTTGTCGGTGTCCACCAGCAGTGGGCTCGGGCGGGGGGAGAGCGCGACCTCTTCTCCGTCCAGGAGTGTGTCGCCATCCGTATCGGCATTGTTGGGGTCAGTGCCGGTGTGCGTGGCATCGACGTAGACCCCGGTGTTGGTTTCGTAGCCGTCTTTGAGTCTATCCTTGTCCGTATCAGGATCCCATGGGAGGGTCTTCCGGGCGTATTCCTGCAAATTCGTCAGCCCATCTTTGTCAGGATCATAGTCAGCATCGGCCGCATTCTGGTCGCTCAGTCCATGATCCTCCTCCCACCAGCGAGGCAGGCCGTCGCCATCACCGTCCTGAAGAGCGACAGGGTTGAGCTCCATTTGAACGTAGTCAAAACTTACCCAACCCTCCGGCGTTGAGGGGCTTGTGGGGACGCGTTTGAATTCCAGGACGTTTTCTCCCACCACCGGGGAGAAGGCGGAAGCATCCGCCTCCACAAGCATTTCGCCTTTGGCAGTAAAGGTCTTTGTCGACAGCACATGCCCGTTCAGCCGCACCTCGATAACGTGGGTGCCATAACCCGGGCCGGAAGTGTTGAGGGCACTGATCCACCACCCGCCCCAGACGAAGTTGCAGTGCATCCGTAGGCGTGTCGTCGTGACCGCCTGGGCCGCAGTCAGATTGAAGTGGATCCGCTGCGTGTGGTTGTAGGTGCTGAGGACTCGCTCAAAACGAGTAGCGGGCTCCGCTGCCGCTACGGTGCCTATCCCGTAGTTACCGGCGAAATAGTAGTCGTTGTCGTGCTCCGTCGCACTGCCAGGAGGCAGATTGTACGGCCAAGTTTCGCCCCCCAGTTCTTGGGGGTCGTCGTTTTGCATTCCGATTTTCCAGACAGTGGAAAATTGAGAATAAGCAACAGGAGGCAGGAAGACCGCCCACAGTACCAGTGCATGGAGAGCAGTCAGACGTGATTTTCGCATGAAATCAGAATTGCGAAAGATTAGGG
>JBGGMQ010000638.1:0-3312 GCA_041287975.1 Verrucomicrobium sp.
GTTGATCAGTCGCATGGGTGATCTGGAGGTGTGTGGCGAGGCGGCAGACTCTTCCTCCGCGATGGAGGCATTTCGCAATCTCCACCCGGACGTGGTGGTGATGGATATCAGCCTTCCCGGTCGGGATGGCATCGAATTGACCAAAATGATGCGGGCTGAAAGTCCCAGAGCCACCGTGCTGATCGTTTCCATGCACGATGAACTGCTTTACGGATTGAGAGCATTGCGAGCTGGAGCCTACGGCTACCTGAAGAAGAGTGACGCCATCACCCATCTTGCTGATGCCGTCCGCCATGTGGTGAGAAAGGAATACTACCTGAGCCCCAAGCTCAAGGCCCACGTGGTTCATCAGGTCGTGCATGCCCAAGAATCGACCGCATTGGAGCAAGGGCAGCTGCCCAGTCTCTCGGACCGCGAAATGGAAGTCTTCCAATGGCTGGGCCGTGGCTTGGGCACGCGGCAGATTGCCGAACAGCTTGGCCTGAGCATCAAGACCATTGAGACCCATCGGGCACACATCAAGACGAAGTTGAATCTCGACACCGCAGACGAAATGGTGAAGCTGGCGCGGGAATGGCAGGAAATGGACGAGCTGAAGGTGATCCAGGGAAAGCGCCCTCCAGGAACTTCACCATCGGCCAACTGAGCGGGGTGCCGCCAGCGCACTCCCACCCTCACTTGGGTTGAAATTAATTGCGCTAATTTGAACTGAGAGACGATGTCTTCGGCGTTAGCGTCCGATACACGGTCGGAGTCCGAAGCTCCTCCGTCATGCCTCTCCAGTTGCCCAACGTTCACCACCCCACCGCACCTTGCAAGGTGCTGGTGGCGGATGACCATCCCGTTTACCGCCTTGGAGTTGTTTCCCTAATCCAGCGGATGGCAGGCTTTTCCGTGTGTGCAGAGGCCGGAAACGATCTCAGCGCCATGGCCGCTTTGGCACATCACAATCCAGATCTTGTCGTCCTGGACATCTCTCTGCCGGACTCAGGCGGCTTGGAACTCACTCGCCGTATTTGCGCAGATGCTCCCACCACCAAGGTCCTGATCCTCTCTCATCATGAAGGGCCTGTGATGGCAGCCAAGGCTATTCGCGCGGGAGCCTGTGGTTATCTTTGCAAAGATGACACCCTTCCAGAACTGGCCACGGCTCTTGAGAATGTGGCGCACCACGAAGGCTATCTCAGCAGCCAGGTGCGCAGTCATCATCTACTCCACGCCCTGCTGCGACATGAGAGTCCCTTCGAATCCATTCTGGCAGCGCTGTCCCCGCGCGAGATAGAGGTGTTCCGGTGCTTGGGAGAAGGACTTACCACACCAGAAATCGCCCAAACCCTGGGCAGAGGAGTGAAGACGGTCGAAACTCATCGAGCGAACATCAAAAGGAAGCTGAACCTGATCAATGCGGGCGAGACAGCCCGCCTCGCCAGAGAATGGCGCGAATTGCGAACCGACGCGTGTATCCCAAACTGATTTCAACTCTGGGAACTGCATGAGGTGGCCACAACAGAAGCCGTTTCCCTTAAGGGGATACTGCTACAAGCCCAACCGTTGGACGAGCTTCTAGCGAGTCTACGTTGGGCACCCGAAAGCGCGCCCTCAAGCCACGAAAGCCGACAGCCCCCTCCCCTCCTTCATCTGCTACACCCTATGAACCCTGGCCTTTCCCAACGGGTGCACAGATCCGAAAGAAGCAACGCCCTCCAGCCACCACCCTAAAAAAGAAGCTCTCTGTGCCTCTGTGCCTCTGTGCCTCTGTGGTAAAACCTGAATGCCCAACCTACTGTGACGCCCCACTCGGCGGTGAAACTGGCACGGGGGTAGCAGGCTGCGGAGCTGGAGTCGGCACTACCGGAGGCGAAGTCGCAGGCGGATTAGCCACCGGGGTACCAGGATTGGTAGGAGGACCCACGGGCCCTTTTGCCGCCTCGCCTCCCTGAGGGGGCGGCGGCGTTGCAGGCCGACTAGGGTCGGACCCCGTTTCACGAGGCAGAGAGTTATCCCGCGTGGGTGACCCCTCGTCCCGACGGCAGCTTGGAAGGATTGGCAGGGCAAGACCAAGGCCGAGTGCAATCAAAAGAGTGAGTCGGAGCGTCTTCATAGAGCGGGCGGAAGAGGGTTGAGAGGTTCAACATTAACAATCTGCTCCTCTCCGATATGGCATCTGATCTGGCAGCCTCTCCAGACTTCGGGAAACTCCCCTAGTTAGCCATCAGGCGCGTGATTCACAACTGCGGCTCAACCTCGATTCTGACGATTTCCTTTCTTGAATCCTTTAACTTTTTTGTCTATCTTAACACCATGCGAATGACCCTGCTGGTAGGTCTTGCCCTGGCGGTTCTCGCCGGAATCGTCTGGTATTTGACCCAGGAACCACCTCAATTGCAGCTGCCCCCGCCAGATCGGTGACGCGATCGATGTCGGTGAGGTTACCGCTTGCCAATGTGCTCCATCAAAATTCGACGCACCTCTGCAATAGCGGTCGGGTCCTGATTGGTCCAGTGGCCGCTGGGAATAACCAATTCGCTCTTCGCCCCGTCAATGTGACTGCTCCAGTACGGCACCAGTCCATCTGTGCTCATCGGCTTGGTCTTGTCCAAGTTGCCCCCCTTGCCCCGATCCCCGATGATTGAGTGGTACGGAATACCCGGGGTGGGTTTGATGTTGTTGATGGTGAGCAGGAAACGATTCTCCGGATCAAGGGCATCAATGCTGTTGGGCATTGCCAGGATAGGCTCCCCGGTCGCGGCGGGCTTGGCAAGGCTGACCGCCTTCATCGTGTCATCCATGTCACCCAAGGTCACGCTGTTGCCGATGAGCTTTCGCCCCAGTTTGCCGATCCAGCCGACCGCCACCTCGCTGCCACGCAGAGATGCCGAGGCAAAAATGACTCTTGAGACGTCGTGGCGTGGTTTGAAAATCAAAGAACCTTCCAGCACTTTACGGGCATCCTTGGAAAGGGGCATCTTCCGTGGTGGCACATCGAAGTAGGCGTTCCAGATCTTCATACCACTGTCCGTGATCAACTCCCGTGCTATCATCCCACCCGTGCTGTGACCAATGACCACGAAGTCCTTGTGCCCAGGATAGGCGGCATTCATGGCATTCATATCCTTGCGCAGCTCCTCGGCCATCAAAGGATAAGGATAGCCGGTGGGGAAAGTAAAAAACCAGAACTGGTAGTTCTTCCTGATTTCTGGATCCCCGCGCAGGGTTTCGATCATGGGGGCCCACGTTGCTTGAGAATCCCCAAGCCCATGAATGCACATAATGGGGATCTTTTTCGGATCGTAAGGCTGCAGTCGGGCCAGG
>JBGGMQ010000639.1:0-8529 GCA_041287975.1 Verrucomicrobium sp.
GGGCCGGGTTGAAAAAGATCGGGATCAAATACTGAGAGACACCAATGGCGGAGACAGAAGACTGGAAGACGAAAGACAGAAGACCAGCAGCGAAACTCTCTTTAGGTTCTCCTGGGACCTGTCTGCGCCTGGATGTTTCGAGTCCCGCCAGGACGGTCATGTCTTCAGTCTTTCGTCTTCCAGTCTTCTGTCTTACTTCATAAACTCCTTCACGCCCCTGAGGAACATCTCCACGGCGATGGCGGTGAGGAGCAGGCCCATGAGGCGCTGCATGGCTTCGAGGCCACGCTCGCCGAGAAGGCGGGTGATGTGGGTTCCCAGAAACAAAAGGGTGGCGGTGATGCCCATGGCCAGGGTGATGGCGGCCACAGCACCGATGGTGGACACCTCCTGGCGGGTGGTGAAAAGAATGACCGTGGCCAGGGCTGAAGGTCCAGCCAGCATGGGAATGGCCAGGGGCACGATGAAAGGCTCCCCCTGAGGCAGACCTCCGAAGACCTTGTCCGAAGATTCAAACACCATGCGCAGGGCGATGAGAAAGAGGATGATGCTGCCAGCGATGCCGAGAGAGCTGTGCGAAAGCCCCAGCAGCTTCAGGAAACCACTCCCAAAAGCCATGAACAGGTAAAGGACCACCAGTGCAATGGCACACTCGCGCAGAATAACCCGGGAACGCCGCGCAGGCTCCACCTTCTGCAGCAGGGCGGCGAAGGTGGGCAGGTTCCCCAGGGGATCCAACACAATGAGGAGGAGTACCAGGGCACTGATCCAGTCGGTGGGATGCATTAGGATTGCGAAATGGCGAGTGCGGAACTCGGAAGGCTGAATGATTGGGTGAGATTGATTTCTCCCACACGAAGGCACTAGAGGATGACCTTGGAGAGGGTACTGGGCCTCATTTAGAGATAAAAGGGCCTAACTGTCACAGGCAGCCAGACGGCGGCGGTGCAACTACAAACCGCCGCCCCTGGGAAGAAGGGGTGTTGCCTCTTCTAAGGGCTCAACCGCACACGTTGCCACTGACCCGAGTCGTCGAGCTCATACTGCACCCGGTCATGCAAGCGGCTGTGGCGGCCTTGCCAAAACTCCACCTCCTGGGGTGCCAGCACGTAGCCTCCCCAGAAAGGAGGCAGGGGCACTTGTCCTTCGGGGTAGAGCACCCGGAGGTTTTGATCACGATCTTCCAGCCAGGCACGACCGGAAATGGGAGAGCTCTGCTCCGATACCCAGGCACCGATCTGGCTGCCATAGGGGCGACTTTGAAAATAGGCATTCGCTTCTTCCCTGCCCAGGACAGTGACGCTGCCACGCACGCAGACTTGACGCTCCCGTTCCTTCCAGAAAAAGACGAGGGAGGCCTTGGGGTTGCCCGCCAGTTCACGCCCTTTGCGACTCTCGAAGTTGGTGAAAAAGGAAAACCCGCGCTCATCGAGGCCTTTGAGGAGGACGGTCCGGGCTGACGGTTGTCCATCGGGCGAAACGGTGGCCAGCGTCATCGCATTGGCCTCCAGCACCCCTGCGGCCAATGCATCATCCAACCAAAGGCGAAAAAGCGAAAAGGGGTTCTCTGGAAGCGTGGCCTCGTCCAGTGCACCTTTTTCGTAGCTAAGCCGGAGGTCGGCGAGATTCGGTTTGCCAGCAGGAGTCATTTGCAGGAAGGAAGAGTTCGATGTTTTCCTGATACAGCATGAGCGACGCGATTGCAGGTGTTCTTTCCAGCCTTGAAAAGATCGTCTTCGATGCGGAGACGATCCAGCGTCGTGTTGCCGCCATGGCTGCGCAAATCGTGTCTGATTTTGCGGGGCAGGAGCTGGATGTGGTGGCCCTCATGGATGGAGCGCTCTTTTTCGTCGCGGATCTCCTGCGCTCCGTGCCACTGCCCGTGCGAGTGCACACCATGTCCGTGCGCAGCTATCACGGTGGCACCATGTCCACAGGCACGGTGCAACTCTTGCAACAGCTACCCACAGGTCTGGAAGGCCGGCGGGTGCTGTTGATTGACGACATCCTGGATACCGGGCTGACTCTGGCGACCGTGCAGCGCCAGATCACCGAAACCTGCCGCCCTCTTTCCCTGCACTCCGCCGTGTTGCTCCGCAAGGATCGTCCACGGGATATGGAAGTCCCGGCAGACTACATTGGCTTCGACATCCCGGATGAGTTTGTCGTAGGGTACGGGATGGACTACCAGGGCCACTACCGGAACATTCCGTGCATTGGGGTGCTAAGCCCGGATGCGATCTGACTTTCTTAAAATTCCTACCTCCGATGAAGATCAAGGTCCTCTTCTTCTCCGTGCTCAAAGACATCACCGGCGCTGAGGAGCTGGCGTTGACCGTGCCGCAGGGGGCCACGGTCCAGGACCTGTTGGGGTTGCTTTTTGACCGCTGGCCAGGGCTAGCGGCGTGGGAAGGAAGCCTGCTGGTGGCAGTGAACCAGTCCTATTCGCGTCGCAACGACGCTCTCAGTGAGGGCGCTGAAGTGGCAGTGATGCCGCCCGTCCAGGGAGGCTAGATCCAGCCCATGTAAACTGAAACTCAAGTCTCCATGGTAGCTGCACCTCATTCCATCCCCTGCCCTTTTCTCCCGGTCATCAACCGCCCGTACACGGCAAATGACATTCATGACCTGGGGAGAGATCGCAGCAGCACATTCTATAACACCGCGCTGCACTATGCACAGAGCCTGTGGCTGGAGGGTTTCCCAGCCAAGTCCCTTCTCCTGGTGAACCGGGCGCTCTCCTGCTGGCTGCCGGAGGTGTCACTGAAGGTTCCTGGAGAGAGCCCCTACCACGCCGTAGCCTGGCTCCTGCAGAATCGGCCCCCGGGATTTTTCGTCGGCAATCCCCGCCGGCACTATCAGCACCTGGCCACACGCATGGTGGAGCCGCACAAGACGCTTCGCACCTGGCGGGCCTGGGCGTGCTGGTATCTTTCGAAGCACCTGCTGTCAGAGTCTGAATTCCCTTCTGACGAAAAGCAAATTCGTGAGGAATTGATCGTGGAACCAACTCGCGACGAAATCGCACGACAGCTCACCGCATTGAGCCCGCAAGATGACTGCGCGGCATGGCTGGAGGCCCTGGCATGGGCCGGTGAATCGTGGCAACCGGTCGCCACCTCAGAGGTCGTAGTGACTCCCGTGAGCGAGACCGATCTACCCATAGTTCAAGCCCTCGCCCATCGCATCTGGAGGGCGGTGTACCCTGCCATCATCAGTACTGAGCAGATCGACTACATGCTGGAGCAGATGTACAGCCTGCCCCACCTCCAGGAAGAAATGCTGACGCACGGTGTGCGATACCGGCTGATCAGCGCAGGCGGCAACGACGCGGCAGGATTCCTGGCATGGCAGTCCATGGCGGACGACGAAAGCGCCTGCCTTCACAAACTCTATCTCCTGCCGGAATTGCACGGCAAAGGACTGGGTGCCCGGGCCCTGCAGTTTGTCATGGATGAAGCGAAAGCTGCCGGTGCGAAGAAACTACGTCTGCGCGTGAATCGTGAGAACCGGGGTGCCATTCGCGCCTACCTCAGACAGGGGTTCGCGTTCGAGGAAGATCTTTGCACCGACATTGGTGGTGGCTTCGTCATGGACGACCATGTGATGGTGCGGGAGCTGTGAGAGCGGCAAACGAGCTCACCTCCAGTTTTCTACCGGCCCCTTGGTTCGCTCTCATTACGGATCATCACCACTCACTTCATGGTCAGCTTGCCCATGAGGAAGCGAAGCTTCTCGAAGGTCATCTGGACCTTTTCGTTGGTGGGCGGCTCTTCCGCCGACCAGTGGCGCTGCAGCATTTGCAGCACGTTCCCGATCATGATGACTGATTCATCCGTGCGGGAGCTTTCCGTGAGCCGCTCATAGCGGGCATACATCTCATCCAACAGATCTTTTGAGCCAATGCAGAGAGTCTTGTTGGGCAGATCGGCATCATTGACGACCAGCTCAGAACTGATCTCCAACAGGCGCAACCACATGCCAAGTTCCACCAGGATGGCGAGGTCATCGTCCCGCTGCTCTCTGAGCAAATCGGAGATAAGCACCTGTTTCTTCACCAGCTTCTCCCGCAGCATGGGCCAGTCTTCCGCCTCAGCCATCTTGCCCTCTGCCAGGATGTCCGGGGTGATCTTTTCCGCCAGCCCCAGTACACGGGCGTAGTTCAGCACCTCCTGGTTGTTGTTCTTGAATTGCTGGGAATGACCAGCCTGAAGGGTCAGGTAGGAGTCTGCCAGCAGCCCTCCCAAGGTGAAGGCCCCTTTGCGACGATCCGCACTCGGAGTGGGCGGTGGCTGGCGGTAGAGCATGCGCCACCGGGCCTTGGTTTGCTTCCCCACATTCTCCAGGAAATCCGAAGGCAAAACTTCGGGGCGAGGTGGTCCCGCCACAGAAGTATCCGCAGCACCAATACTGGGTTCTCCCAGCAGTGCCGCGGCCATACAGACCGACAGAACTGCCAGGCGCCATTGCATCCCAGCTAGAGACTGGTGGTGGCGGAAAGTGTTCATTCCACCGTCACGCTTTTGGCCAGATTCCGGGGCTTGTCCACATCGCAGCCGCGGGCGACCGCGACGTAGTAGGCAAGCAACTGGAGAGGGATGACCGTAAGCAACGGACTGAGAATGGACGGGCTGCGAGGGATGTAGATGACGTCGTCAGCCACCTTTTCAATATTCGGGTGACCTTCCGTGGCGACAGCCACAACCGGACCCTTGCGGGCTTTTACCTCTTCGATGTTGCTGATGTTCTTCTCAAACACCGCATCATGAGGAGCGAGGAAGATGCTGGGCAGCTCCGGCTTGACGAGGGCGATGATACCATGCTTCAACTCAGCGCTCGGGTGACCGCTCGCGTAGATGTAGCTGATCTCCTTCATCTTCAGCGCGCCTTCCATGGCGACGGGATAGTTGATCTGGCGGCCCATGAAGAGCATGCCGTCGGCATCCGCGTACTTGTTGGCAATCGTCTTGATGTGATCCGCCTGCTCCAGAATGGAGGCAATTTTGTCAGGGATCGCCTCCAGCTCATCGATGAGCTCCATGCCATCCGTGCTGCTGAGATGGTGGATACGGCCGAAGAGGAAGCTGAGCAGCGTGAGCACCGCCACCTGCGAGGTAAAGCTCTTGGTCGCAGCCACACCGATCTCCGGACCGGCGTGGATGTAGATGCCACCGTCCGTCTCACGGGCAATGGTGCTGGCCACGTTGTTCACGATGCCGAGCACCTTCATGCCCTTGCGTTTCGCTTCGCGCAAGGCTGCCAGCGTATCGATGGTTTCACCACTCTGGCTGATGACGAACTGCAGCGTATTTTTGTCCGTAGGGACGTTGCGATAGCGGAACTCGCTGGCGATTTCCACCTCTGTGGGGATACGGGCGAGGGTTTCAAGAAGGTATTCCCCCACCATGCCGGCATGGTATGCCGTGCCGCAACCGCTGAGGATGATGCGGTCAATCTGACGCAGCTCCATGGGGGACATCTGCAAGCCGCCCAGCACCACAGTGGCCTCATCGCGGGAGAGACGGCCACGCAGGGCATTGCGCAGGGACTGCGGCTGCTCGTAGATCTCTTTGAGCATGAAGTGGGGGAAGTCTCCCATCTCCGCATCGTCTTCGGTGAAGTCCACCCGGCTCACCCGGACCTGAGCCACACCACCGGCGAGGGCCTGGACGTCAAAACTGTCCTTGGTGATCGTGACGACATCGTAGTCGTTGAGATAAATGACGTCCTTCGTGTGGGCAATGATCGCCGAGACGTCGCTGGCGAGGAAATGCTCTCCGTCACCCAGGCCGACCACGAGCGGACTGCCCAGTCGGGCACCTACGATAACGTCGGGCGCATCGGTATGGATCACAGCGATGCCGTAGGTCCCCTTCACGCGCACAAGGCCAGCCTGAACGGCCGCCACCAGGCGGGCGACCGGGTCGAGCACGAGGCTCTTCTCATAATAAACGCCGATGAGGTGGGCCAGGACTTCCGTGTCCGTTTCCGAGCCAAACACGTGCCCATCGGCAATGAGGGAGTCGCGCAGGGTCTGATAGTTCTCGATCACCCCATTGTGCACGATGGCGAGCTTCCCGCTCTTGTCCAGGTGCGGGTGGGCGTTTTCATCCGTGGGCGCTCCGTGCGTAGCCCAGCGGGTGTGGCTGATGCCCGCCATGCTCTGGGGATTCTGCTCGGCCACCAGAAGCCGGAGATTTTCAATGCGACCTGCACTACGCAGGACGTCCAGACCCGTGGGCTTCTGCAGAGCCATGCCTGCGGAGTCATACCCACGATATTCCAGACGCCGAAGCCCATCCAGGAGAATGGGGCTGGCCTGCCTTTTGCCGATGTATCCAACGATGCCGCACATGAGAGGAGTAAAATAGGGAAGAAAAGTCCGAAAATTGGGCTGAAGCTAGCCCCGATACGCCGGGGGTCAAGGCAGCGTGATCAATGCCCCCTGCCTCGGGTTGCCATTATGCCCATCAAGAAGGCATCATGCCAAGAAATCTTGCAATTGCGGGCCTTTTGGACTTGGTGACGTATGCGCGCGCCGCCGAAGAAGTTTGTAGCCCACCCTTTTCAGTACCATCAAGAGCTGACCCTGGAGATTGAGAACCTGACCAACCTGGGTCAGGGCATCGCGCGTGTGGACGGCTGGGTAGTGATGATCCCTTTTGCCCTCCCCCAGGAGAAGGTGGTGGCGCGGGTGCACCGGAATCACAAGAACTACAGTGAGGCGGACTTGATCCAGGTACTGGAGCCGTCTCCGCACCGCATCCAGCCCCCCTGCCCCGTCTTTGGCACCTGCGGCGGTTGCCAGTACCAGAACATGACCCACGAGGCGCAACTGGACTGGAAACGGCAGCAGGTGGCGGAATTGCTCAAGCACATGGCTCGCATGGAGCATCCCGTGGAGCCGGTCATCGAATCACCCGTCCAGTATGGATACCGGTCCAAGATCACCCCGCACTTCGCCCAGCCCCGGGATGGCAAGATCGAGGAGATCGGGTTCCTGGCGAACAGCAGCCGTTACCGGATCGTGGATGTCCCGCGGTGTGAAATCGCCATGGAAGTGCTGAACGAACGCCTGCCGAGTCTGCGAGACGAGGTCCGGGCCAATGCGAAGCGCTACAAGCGCGCCGCCACCCTCCTCATGCGGGCGTCCCAGGGTGAAGTGCTGACGGAATCCTCCCAGACGGCAGTCGAGATCGTGGAAGGCGTGCGCTTCGAGTTTCAGGCGGGAGACTTCTTCCAGAACAATCCCTTCATCCTCCCTGCCTTTGTGCAGCACGTGGCCAGGGAAGCCCGCACGGACGGTGCCCGATTCCTGATCGATGCCTACTGCGGCAGCGGTCTCTTCGCTCTGGCCTGTGCCAAATATTTTGAAGAAGTGACAGGGGTGGAAATCTCTGAGAGCGCCGTGGTCAAGGCCACCCACAATGCCCGGATCAACGGCATCATGAATGCCAAATTCATCGCGGGCAGTGCGGAGCGCATCTTTGAGGGCGTCCTGCACCCTGCACATGAATCCTCCATCATCATCGACCCGCCACGGGCGGGCTGTGGAGACGACTTCCTGCGCCAGCTCTTCCTCCATGCACCTCACAATGTGGTGTACGTTTCCTGCAATCCCGCCACGCAGATGCGCGACCTCGTCAAGTTTGTGGAGGCAGGGTACAAGCTGGAGAAAGTGCAGCCGTTTGATCTCTTTCCTCAAACCCGGCACCTTGAGTGCGTCATGACGTTGACTCGCCAGTCCTGAGCCCTGCCGCCGCCGACCCTCACGACCATGTCCATGAAAATGAACATCCGCCTCCTGCCCATTCGGGAAGAAGGCAAACAACTGGAGCCGCTCCCGGAACTGCCTGCGGAAGCGGACGGCATTCTGGAGATGAACCGCTCGCTCTATGCAGCGCAAGGCTTTGTGCCACCATGGATCGCGTACCTGGCGGTGGATGACTCAGGGGTGAAGGGCACCTGCGCGTTCAAATCTCCCCCGGTGAACGGGCGGGTGGAGATCGCCTACTTTTCCTTCCCCGGGAATGAGGCGCAAGGCCTGGCGACTGAAATGGCCCGCCAGATGGTGCAAATGGCCCGGGAAGCGGATGCGAGTATGATCATCACCGCAAAGACCCTGCTGGAACGCAATGCCTCCCACCGCGTGCTGGAGAAGAATGGGTTTGTCAAAACAGGGACCGCCGAGGATGCGGAAGTGGGGACCGTGCAGGAGTGGCGGTGGGATGGCAGCCAAGGCACTTCAGCCGAAGCACATTCCTGACAGAGAAACTCAAGGTTTGACCAGGATCATCAGAAGCGACTGAAGTTTGCGTTGCAAGGTGTTAGCATCCACTGAGCCCAGACAGGATCTGTGTCCCAAGTGGGTTTAGCCGCTCCGAATGACCCTCAAGATCACTGCGCCTGTCGCAGCGTCTTACCGCCATCCGGTGCTGCGATCATGGAGATCAACACCTGCGTATCAGGTGCTTTCCCAGAGTAGAAAGAGATGTAGTGATTGCCCCCGATTACCGTGGCGTTGGCATT
>JBGGMQ010000640.1:0-3254 GCA_041287975.1 Verrucomicrobium sp.
CTGGTTGAGACGCTGCGCTGGTTGAGACGCTGCGCTGGTTGAGACGCTGCGCTGGTTGAGACGCTGCGCTGGTTGAGACGCTGCGCTGGTTGAGGCGCCTTCGGCTGGTTGAGACGGACTTCGTCCTGTTTAGACGCCTGCGGCCATCGACACTGCCATCGTCCTGTTGAGGTTGGCTTCGCCTGGAAGCATGGAATTTCCTAAACCAGGGCGCAGCCCGTCTAAACCAGCGTAGCGCCTCAACAGGCCGCTTGCGGCCCCCTCAACCAGCAGCCCCCACCGGGGGCGCGTCTCAACTCTATCCTCCCTCCCTCCATGTCTTTCTCATACTCGGTCCGTCTCTATGATGCTGCGCGGGATGCGGCGATGATTGCGTCCTGGCGGGCGGCGCATGGTGCTTCGCCAGTGCCGGAGGTGTTAATTCCACCCACGGCCCTGGTGGTGGAGAGGGGAGGGGTGGCCCAGGCGTTTGGGTGTCTGTATCTTTGTGATGTGGCAGACGACAGACCGCAGGTGCGGTTGAGCTTCATGGAGTGGCTCACGGGCCGCCCAGGAATGGGGTTGGGTGAAGCCCGACGGGTGATGCGGCACCTGGTGCTTGCCTTGCGAGCCTGTGCCTCACGCAATGACTCAGATCTGACGCTGGGACACTGCGAGCCTGCGGTCGCCAGAGAAGGCGTCCGGCTGGGCTTTCGCAAGGCAGGAACCGGGCTCATCTGCGTGGCCTGTCACAACAAGAACTGGGATGAAGACGGGATCGAGGAAAGCATGGTGGCTTCCAGCCAGCCGCAGGTGGAAGGGTGAATTGTTTTATCACAAGGGAACTCAACAAACAGGAGTACAAGCATGAGTGGATGGGAGATCGGATTCATGGTCGCCGGCATGGCGATGAGCGCGGTGGGTGCTGGCATGCAGTACAACGCCCAAAAGCAGTCGGCTGCCAACCAGGAGGCCCTGGCGAAGTACAACTACGCGGTGGAGCAGCAGAACATCCGCCAGCAGCAGGCCCTGGCGGAGTACTCGGCGCAGAATCAGGCTCGCGCTGCACAGGCGAATGCCGCGATGGTCCAGCAGGCGGCGGAGGCCAATGCCCTGGCCTATGACCAGCAGGCAGACTCCGCCCTGCGCCAGGGCGTGGAGGGGGTGCGCCGCTCGCGGGAGGATCAGCTCCGCTTTGCTGCCATCCAGGTGGGTCGGATAGGAAAGAGCGGCGTCGCCACAGCGGGCTCCCCGGTGGAGACGCTGGCGGAGTCTGCCAAGCTCATGGGCCTGGCCCTCAATGATGCCTGGTACACCAGCAACGTGGAGGCCAGCCGCTTTCAGAGACAGGCAGAGATGGAGCGGTACGGCGGGCGGGCAGGTGCGGCCAACTACGGCATGCAGGCGGGGCTTGCCCTGGCGGAGGGAGCCATGGCCCCCATCCAGGCCCGCATGGACATGCGTCGCGCCTCCGTGGGGAAGATGATCGCCCTCGACCAGGCTGCCGGCATGAAGAGCGCTGCCACCGCCCAGCTCGTGGGGAACATCGGCACGCTCCTCAGCTCCAGCTACGGTTCTTTCAAAGGGTTCGGCGGTGGGGCTGGCAGTGCGGGGGGGGTGGCAGGCGGAGTGTCCTCCGCGGGCAGCTCCTTCGGCAAGTCCTACGCCAGCGGTGCCAGCTACACCACGCTTAGCTCCGTAGGAAGCGGCCTGAGGGGATAGGAAAATACGATGAGGGACCGCCGGTTGCCGCCTGGAGGGTTAAAGGAAACGCAGGGATCCCCTGCGGAAAATCCGGCCCCGCATCTGTGACAAGCCTTTCCAGGTTTTGATGCCCCGTGTTGAGAAAAATCCGTTCTGAGACAAGTCATGCCCACCATTCCCATTTACAACGACGGCCAGATGCCCCGGGTGCCAGACACCGTGCAGGCCCCCGTGTTGCAGCCCGAGGCCCGGCTCAGCTATGATGACTCCGGCGTCATGAAGGCAGCCCAGCGGGCGTACCAGCAGCCGCTCCTGCCAGAGGGGGCCTTCCAGGGGCAGGCCATCGCAGGCGAAGCCTGGGGCAAGACCATGGCGAGCCTCGGCGGGATGCTCACCAAGCTCGCCGACGAGCGCATCAAGGTACGCAACACGCGAGACTCTCTCTGGGCGGAAAATGAGATTCGCAAAGCCTCGGCCAGCTATCTGGCCACATCCGAAGGCGAGACGGACTCTGACAAGATCGCGCAAGGCTGGGACAAGTGGAAGCAGGAGACGGAGCGGAGGCTGTTTGACACCGCGAAGCTTGCCCCTGAGGTGCGGGACAATGCCCGCCTCATGTGGATGAAGGCCACTGGTGAGACGGAGATCCTACTGACTTCGAATGCCGTCAGACGGGAGGTGGCAGAGGCGAAGAGTCTAGGGCTTGAGCTTGCCCGTACGCACAGTGCCCAGGGCAGGCCTGAGCAGTCCAGCCGCGTGCTTCATGAGATGGTGCACGCGGGTGCCATGGCCCCGGAGGAGGCCGAGGAGCAGTTGGCCACCATCCATGCAGAGCGGGAGGAAACGGTGCGGCAGAGCCAGGTCGCAGCCCTCACCACAGAGGCTTCGCAACGGCCGGGTCTGGTCCTCAACTATCTGGCGGCTCCGGAGGCAGATCTCACCCCGGAAATCTTCCGCACCATGGGCGCTGCCCAGCGGCATCAACTGGGGCTTGTGGCACAGCAGTCTCTCCTGACCCAGAAGCAGGAGGCTTTGAAGTTCGGTCGCCAGTTCATCACCGAAGGAGGGGTGAAGGATCCCGGTGAAATCGCCAGACTGCCATTCGTGGTCGGTCTGGGGGATGAGAGGGCCCAGGCGGAGGTTACTGAGGCACTCAGCGGATTGAGCGCCCGTCCCGCGGGCGACATGGAGGCCTTTCTGCGGCGCTATGTGCTGGCTGCAGGCTCCCCGCCGGGGCTGCCCGGCCCAGAGCGGGACCTGGCCGTGGCCCAGCTCCGGTTTGAGAATGAGAAATTTCCTGAACCCATGGTGATGCTTCTCAACACCGCCCTGGACAACACTCTCTCCAGCGGCTCCAGCGGTCGCAGCACCGGGCATGGCCTGCGGCAGATCCTGGCCCTGCACGATTTCAACCTGCTGGACATGGGGGCCGGCGGGGATGCGCATCAGAAGCGTGCGGGTGAGCCAGGCGAACCTGCGCCTGCCTGGATGTCGCCACAGGGGTCACTGGCCCCAAGGCGTCCTGGAGAGGCGACCCGCCCCGAGGAGGAAACCGCGAGCCCGGGCCGTCA
>JBGGMQ010000641.1:0-7449 GCA_041287975.1 Verrucomicrobium sp.
TTCAAGTCACCTGAGGAGATTCTCTATCAAGGCGAGATCCTGGCCCTTGTCTCTGCACCGGCTTGGAGCAGCCCTCGCGTGGCGGTAGTCACGAGTGATGCGGTGCACATTCTGTGGCTGGGAGCCAGCCAGCCGCACTCCATGCCTGTTTCCCAAGTGTCAGCCCAGCCCTGCGTGGCCTTTACCAACGACGGAGCGCTGCACATCCTCCATGGCAGTGAAGGGATGATTGTGCTGGCCAACCATACTGGCAAGATCCAGCGCTGGCAGTTTGACCTGCCCGCGCCTGCCGTGGCGATTCTCCCGTGTGCCGATCTGTGGACTTTCGCCACGATCGACGAGACACTCAAGCTTACCCTTTGGCGCTATGAGGGACGGAGCCTCCAGCAGAAGGCTTCCGCATAGAGGAGGCCTCGATCGTAAATTTGCGCAGAAAGTCCACATCTGGCTGGTCGGAATCGATCTCGATCACATCCTCATCCCCAGCGGTGGGATCGGAAATCCCAACGATAAAATCGTGGCCGAACTCCTCACGAAGTTCAGTGCAGCACTGTACGACGGCCTCCACGTCTTCAAACCAGCCAGGAGGCGGGTTTTCCGCACCCGGCAGCTCGAGCCGGATGCCCAGTTGATGCCCCTCTTGCTTGCTCGTGTGATTGACCGACCAGACCTCGGGGCAAAGCCACTCGCGGCTGGCGATGAAGGATGCAATTTCCTCAACCACCCGTGAAGACGTCAGTCCAAGGTCAGAACCGACTGCATAAGCGTAAAGAGTGTTGTTTTTGGCCATGGGTGCGAAGGGGATGGTGCCTGTCATTCAACGACTCTGGCTAAAGGAAGGGAGCGGATCGCCGTTCGCGATCTTCATGCCCTTCATTTCCGGCACCCCTGGCAATAGGGGGATTTCAGTGCTGCCCACTCATGCGACCAGCGGGGGAGGCTAATGCCCGGCGGCCACAATAGCAAGCACTCAGGCGACCCGCGCCGCTGGCTCCATCATTGTCAGAAAAGCAGAAACCCCAACCCCTGGAGCGCAATGCCCGGCAAGGATTGGGGTTTCAAACTTATATCAGAGGAGGGATCGCTTAGACCGCGGATTCCATCTCGGCCTCAAGCTTCTTCTTCTCACGGGAGCGCATGCTGGAATCCAGCGTACGCTTGCGCAGACGGATGCTCTTGGGCGTGGCTTCCACGAGTTCATCAGGAGCGACGTACTCGATGGCGCGCTCCAGAGAGAAGCGGATCGGAGGAGGCAACGCAGCACTCTTGTCGTTCCCTGCAGCACGGAAGTTCGTAAGCTGCTTGGAGCGAGTCGGGTTCACCGGAAGGTCGTCCATACGAGGGTTCTCACCGATGATCATGCCATCATAGATCTGGTCGCCAGGAGCGACGAAGAGCTTGCCGCGCACCTGGATGGTGTCCAGAGCGTAGGTGGTGGCCTCGCCGGACTCCGTGCTCACCAGGGTGCCGGTGGTGCGGGTCTGCATGGGGCCTGCGTGGGGAGCGTACTCTTTGAAGAGGTGGGAGTGAATCCCGTGACCGCTGGAAATGTTCATGAGCTCGAACTCGAAGCCGATCAGGCCGCGGGTGGGCACAATCGCCACAAGGGTGCTGCCGTGGGCGTGGGTCTTCATGTCCTCAATGCGGCCCTTACGTTCCGCGAGGGCTTTCATGACACCACCAACGTAGTCTTCAGGCACTTCCACATAGAGGGTTTCGAAAGGCTCACAAAGCACACCATCGACGCGCTTGGTGATGACCATGGGACGGGAGATCACCACCTCGAACCCTTCACGACGCATCTGCTCCACGAGCACAGCGATCTGCATGGCCCCACGGGCGCTCACGTTGAACACGCCAGCAAGGTCCGTGTCTTCGATGAAGATGGAGACGTTCATCTTGGACTCTTTGTACAGACGGTCACGGATTTTGCGGGACGTCACGTGGTCACCTTCACGACCGGCCAGCGGGCCGTCGTTCACGGAGAACTGCATCACGATCGTGGGCGGGTCGATGGCGACGAATGGAAGGCCTGCCGCGTCAGCGGTGCCAGCGACGGTCTGACCGATGTCCACATCTTCAAAGCCACTGATGCCGACGATGTCGCCAGCGGTGCCTTCGGTGTTTTCGCTCACACCGAGGCCGGTGTACTGGAACACTTTGGTCACCTTGAGGGCTTTGGCGGGTTCGCCAGGGTTCTTGCCAAGGAGGAACACGCGGTCGCCCATCTTGACCTTGCCGCGGGTCACTTTGCCAATGGCCACACGACCGACGAAGTTGTCCCAGTCGATGTTGGAAACGAGCATCTCGAAGCTGCCTTCCACTTCGGCCTTGGGAGGCGCGATGTGTTTCACGATTTTTTCAAGAAGGAAATCCATGCCGTGGTGTTCACCCTCGGGGGAATCCGTCACCCAACCGGCACGGGCGCTGCCGTAAAGGAAGACGGCATTGAACTGGTCTTCGCTGGCTTCGAGCTCAAGGAAGAGTTCCAGAACGCTGTCATGAACCTTCTCCGGCTGAATGTGCGGACGGTCCATCTTGTTGATGAGAACGATCGGCGTCAGGCCCTGCTGGAGCGCCTTGCGCAGCACGAAGCGGGTCTGGGCCTGGGGGCCTTCATAGGCGTCCACGACGAGCATCACGCCGTCCACCATCTTCATCACGCGCTCCACTTCGCCGCCGAAGTCGGCGTGGCCAGGAGTGTCTACGATGTTGATGATGTGGTCGTTCCAGTGAACGGAAGTGTTCTTTGCCTTGATCGTAATGCCCTTTTCCCGCTCAAGATCCATGGAGTCCATGGCGCGCTCTGCGATCTGCTGGTTCTCTCGGAAGTTGCCACTGGCGCGAAGAAGAGTGTCCACGAGCGTCGTTTTGCCGTGGTCAACGTGGGCGATAATGGCGAGATTGCGGATGTTGGCGGGTAACATGGGTGGGGCTAAAAAGCAGAATGGGCGGTCTGCAGGGCTGGGGCTCGCGGCGGGAGGAAGGGCCCTGCCGCGCAAAAGGGTCGGGATAATACCCGGAATTGCGGGAAGTGCAAGTGATCAGGATTTCACGCGGTCTTTCTGGACAGTGCGATAGCCCTGCAAATCTACAGAATTATTGCACGCCACCAGTAATCCAAGCTTATGTTAGGCCAGCCTATGTCCGACGACGTGAACGACTCGCAATTCCCGGAAAGAATGTCCGCTGGCATGGACTGGTCTCCGCCGACTCCAGAACATCTGCAGGCACTTTTGTCAGGATACGAGGTGCTGGAACTCGTGGGACGCGGCGGGATGGGGGCCGTCTACAAGGCCCGCCAGATCAGTCTGGACCGGGTGGTGGCAATCAAAATTTTGCCGCCCGGACTATGGAACGAAGACCTGGACTACGCTGAGCGTTTCCGCAAGGAGGCACGGCTCATGGCGAGGCTGATGCACCCGGGCATGGTGGCGGTGTTTGATTTCGGCCAGACGGCAGAGGGCCAGCTCTACTTTGTGATGGAATTTGTAGAGGGAACAGACGTCTCCCGGATGATCGCCACCAGGGGGGCGCTGCCTCCGGAAACGGCACGATCCATCGCAATCCAAGTCTGCGAAACGCTGGAGCATGCGCATAAGAACGGCATCATCCACCGGGATATCAAGCCTGCGAACGTGATGGTGGACACCGGTGGCAAGGTGAAAGTGGCCGACTTCGGCCTCGCAAAAATGCCCGCGCAGGAAATGGAGGATGCCGAGAGTGCCACCACGATGGGCTCGCCCGACTACCTGGCCCCGGAGTGCCTGGAAACGGGCTCTTTCGAAGATCACCGGGTGGACATCTATGCGCTGGGCGTGATGCTCTATGAGATGCTGGTCGGCATTGTGCCGCGCAAGAATCACTTCCCGCCGAGCAATCGCGTGCGCGGACTGGACCCCCGGTATGACGCCATTGTGGCGCAGGCCATGGACAGGGATGCCACGAAGCGCTACCCCACGGCGATGGATTTCCAACGGGATCTGGCTCGCCTGGCAACCCCGGCAGCGGCTTCAGTTCCAGCTCAGAAAGCTGCTGCCACCCCGACGCCAGCACAGGCGAAACCGGGGGCGCGATCTGCTGGCCCCATGCGGCCACCGCAGCCTGCCCAGGCCCGCTACACGCCGCCGCCACCTCAGAAGTCGGGTACGCCTTGGGGACTTCTCGCGGTCATGCTGCTGGTGATTGGTGGCGGTGCTTATTTTTTCCTCAGCCGAAAACAAGACTCTGGAACCAAGGTCGAGGTGCCCGACGATACCATCGAAGTGGTGCGGGCTGCGGAGCCGCCACCGTCCCCGCCCACAGTACCGGCGGCGACTGCGCCCGCAATGCCAGTGGTGACCGGCAATGGCAACCAGTCTGACGCGCTGGAACTGATGCAGTGGGCCATCAAGGCAGGTGGAAAAGGAGTGATCAAATCCGGCGACCAGAACCGGGATATCAATACGCTCGATCAACTGCCTGCACCGGGCGACTGGTACCTCAACGTCTTCGACTGTGGATTTGCCATGGTGCCCAAAGACGCACCCCTGCCTTGGAATCTGATAGCTTCTCAACCCCGGCTAGATGCCTTCTTCTACAAAAGTGAGCAGGCTTTCACTCGAGAGGATTTTGCACGTTTTTCTGCCACCCCCCTTCTCTCGCGGCTCATCCTGGACAGCATCGATTCGCAAGACAGTGCCTTGGAAGGCATGCCCATCCTGGGGGGACTGAAGATGCTGCGACTACAGCGTTGTGGCATGACCGGGGCCTGTCTGCCCATCCTGCGGGCCAAAGCGCCGCAGCTCGAACAACTGACAGTTGGTCGGGCGGCCATGACCAATGAGCAGATACGCGAAGTGCAGAAGTTCACCAAACTGTGGGAATTCCGACTCATCGAGACACGGCTGAATGCAGAGATGGTGGGAGCCCTCGCGGACGCGCCTGAATTGCGGAATCTGGGCTTTGTGAACTGCGGATTCGATTTCCGCGTCATGCCTCCGCTACCCCGCCTTAAGGTGCTCTTCATCTTCAATGCGGGGATGCCCAAACCGGCCAAAAAGGAATTCGTCGCCTCCCTGGCTGCACTTTCTGAAGTGCGCTCCCTGAGCCTGCAGCGCTGCAACCTCGCCGACAGTGACCTCGGAGGCATCGCCGGAATGACCAATCTGGACTTCCTCGATCTCAGTGCCAATCAGGAGCTTGGTCCCGCATTGATGGAAGTGGCGGCGCAGTTGCCCAAGCTGAACAATCTGGTGCTCAACGAGTGCAAGGGAATAACGAACGCGTCACTGCGACGTCTGGTGGAGTGCCGCCAGTTGCAGCGGGTTGAACTCAAAAACACCAACATCTCGGACGAAGGTCTGGCTGAGCTCAAGACTATGAGTAGCCTGAAACTGCTGCAACTGCAGGGCACCCAGGTGACCGCCCCCGGGGTGGAAGCACTCCGGAAAGCCCTGCCGCAATGCCGGGTGACGCTGTAGCCATCTACAAGCGCCCCGGACTGCCGCCATCGGCTACATGTTCTTGAACGCGTCTTCCAGGCTCGGAGCTTTAGTGCTCAAAGGTGCCTGAGCCGCCTTGGCCCTGGGCTTGACGGCGCTCTCGATGACTTCCGTCTGCAGTTTGCAAAGCTCCGCAATGCCTTTCTTGCCCAAGACAAGCATGGCACTGAGCTGGGCTTCGCTGAAGGTCGCTTCTTCGCCACTGCCCTGAATTTCCACGAACTGACCGTCTTCGGTCATCACGAGGTTGCAGTCCACCTCGGCATCACGGTCCTCTTCATAGCAGAGGTCCAGCAGAGCCTGGTTGCGGAAGATGCCCACGCTGATGGCGGAGACTTTCTTTTTAAGCGGCTGCTGGCGCAGCACGCCTTTTTCGAGAAGGCGGTTGAAGGCAATGGCGGTGGCGACGCAGGCTCCGGTGATGGAGGCCGTACGGGTGCCGCCATCGGCCTGCAGTACATCGCAGTCGATCCAAAGGGTGCGAGGGCCGAGCTTCTCGAGATCCACCACCGCACGCAGGCTGCGGCCAATGAGGCGCTGGATTTCCTGGCTGCGGCCATCGAGCTTGCCTTTGCTGATGTCGCGGTCTTTGCGATCCAGGGTGGAGTATGGCAGCATGGAATACTCCGCCGTGAGCCAGCCGCCGGAAACGCCCTGAGCCTTCATCCAGCGGGGTACTTCCTCCTGGATCGTCGCGGCACAAATGACCTTGGTATTGCCAAAGGAGATGAGGACCGAACCTGTGGCGTGAGGCGCGATATCGAGCTGAAAGGTGACGGGGCGAAGCTGGTCAGGAGTGCGTTGATCGGAACGGGGCATCCCGCGACATAGCACAGGAGGGCCAAGATCAAACGTCAATTTTGTTCCGCCCAAGCGCCCGCCGTCGACCTCATCTGGGCTTGGACACTGGCTTGCCGAGGTCGTCGGGAGTCTTGGTGATGCCACGACTCACGAATTCATGCACCTGCTTGCCGTCGTGATACAAGGTCACCACCACGCCTTTGATGTCATCGTTTTCCTTCCGGCGCATCTTGGGATCCGCCCAGGTAAAACCGGGTGCCAGTTGCATGACATCGAGCTCCACGACGTCACTGTCGACCACGGCGGTGTCATTGAATTTCACGGCAGGAATGGCCTTGCGTCCCTTCACCACCTCGCTGGTCTGAGCTTTACCGTCCACACTCACGTAGTGGATTTGATAACGCAGCTCCACATTCTCCAAGGTCATGCCGGACCGGTTGAGCACCTTGAAATGGCAGACCCATTTCTCCTTGGCTTCCACAATGGCCGGGCCGTTCCCGCGAGCCCGTTTCTTGCCCGAGACGCATTCGTCAGTCCAGTCGACCGTGAAGTTATAGCGGATCGCTTGAGGATTTGCCTTGCGCCACTGGCCGATGACCTCGCGATCCTCTTCGGCCAGGCGGATCAGAGGCAGCGTCGCAGTCGAACCGTCGGCGAGCTTGAGGCTGACGGTATCGGGCGTGGCTCCGACAATCTCGGCCACAAGTTTTCGACCATCCGCGCTGGTGAAAGTCCGGGAATCCGCTCGCAGCAGCTCAGTGCTGCCGAGACAAAAACCCAGGGTCAAAATCGACGACAGCCACGGAAGCGAAGTTTTCATTGCAGGAAGAGGGTGAAAAATCCTCCTGCAAGATACCCGAAAAAAATTCACATTGTCAATACATGCGGCACATCACCCAACGAATTTACAAAGGACTTACATTTAGATTTTAGGGGCCATGTCAGCGGCGATCAGGAGCAGGGTGGCCTTTTCCGATTCTGAAAAATCGTAGGGAACCATCTTCCCAATCCCCAGTGTGCCTCGCAGGCTTTCTCCCTCCAGGATCGGTACGGCGATGGAGCCCTGCACATTGGTCTGGCGAGCGCCTTCCTTGGCCACACCGCCCAAGTCTGCTTGAAGGTTGCATAGCTCCACCGGCTCACGACGCTCCGCGGCAGCTCCTGC
>JBGGMQ010000642.1:0-2544 GCA_041287975.1 Verrucomicrobium sp.
GGCAGAGTGGTCCAACCGGGGCAAGCGCGCCAATATTGTCTGGTTCGCAGGATTCGTTCCCGACAGCCACCCCCCTCTCGCTTATGCTCTCGCCCTGGAAAGCAAGCCTGGTGAGAAAGTGTCTGGCGGACTCACTGCAGCTCCCGTGGTGGGTCAGTTCCTTGCTGAGGTGTTCCAGAATCCCGACAGGCACGGTATTCGTCCGGGTGCCATTCCTGCACCTCTGCTGAAGGAGCCGCTCACGCCGCCAGAGCCTCCTGCCCCAGCACCAGAAGTTTTGCCAGCGCCTGTTCTCGCGCAGGAGGGTGCCACGATGCCGGAGAGCCCCAACTTGACCGCCCTGGTCGCTGTGCCCGTACCTTCAGGCACACCCGCCGGCGTTTCCTCGAATCGCGCTCTTTCGGTCGAAGAAACAACTCCGGGAGCTTCCCCTGCCCTGACGCTGACAAGTCGAACATCACCAGGAGCGCCCCCTCAAACCGTTGTCGTTCCTAGAGCCCAACCGCTGGCCGAGGAGGACAACCTCCCTCCTGCGTACGACCAGACGACTCAGGCCCCCGCGACCCCTGCCACCCGCTCCCGCCAGAGTCCACTGACCTCAGGCAACGGCGTCATCATGAACTCAGGTGGAGCTCGCAGCGGACCGACCGTGGTGAGAACACAGCGCAAGGCGGATGCCCTGCCTCCTCCGATTGACCAGGCCCCTGCGCCTGCCCCACCCACAGTGGCAGAGACGCTCCACCCTCCTGTCACCGCTGAAGCCATCCCAGCCAGCGCCCCGGCAGGTGAACCCAACCCTCGCGACCGAGGAAATAAAGCAGGCCGGTCCCCCGCGAAGGTACCCAGGGCTACCGCCGTCGTGGAAGACCCTGCGGCCAGCGTGGTCCAGGCTCCAAGTCCAGCTCCGGCGCAACCTCAACCTCCCGTTCGCCCTTCCAAGACTGCCACCCGAGCTCCGAAGGCGTTGCCCGTCGAGAGCCTGCCCGCTGACGCCGCGATGATTCCTGCCGAAGCGGCACCTCCCCTTCCTCCCCCTGAGCCTCGGAAACGCAAGTTCCGGCTCTTTGGCAATGATGACGATGACGACAAAAAAGATGAAGACGACTGACCCCACCTCCGAAGACAAAGGCACTCTTTCATCTGCTCCTGGGAGGATGACGTTCTGGCGCAAGCGCTGGGTCAAACTCCCCCTCGTCGTCATGGCCGTGGTTTTCGGCGTGGCGGGCGCGGGAGCACTCTGGCTTGGGAAGAAGTATTCTGAGAGAGCCGCGCGCATTGATCTGAGCACCTTGGGCCGGGCCGCAGAAGGCACTGCCGTGCTGGACCGGAAAGGTGAACCGCTGGGCACTCTGTTCGACGACAACCTCGGACGGGTGCCTCTAAGTGATGTCCCGAAACATGTGGTCGACGCTCTGATCGCGACCGAGGACGCCCGGTTCTATGAACACCGTGGCGTTGACTACTGGGGTATCGGGCGGGCAATTGTGAAGAATGCCATGCACCTCTCCGTGAAACAGGGCGGCAGCACGATCACGCAACAACTTGCCCGGCAGGCCTTCAAGCTGAAGGGCCGCACATTTGACCGGAAGCTGCTGGAATCCTTCGTCGCCCGCCGGATTGAGGACGGGTACAGCAAGGAGCAGATCCTGGAGTTTTACCTGAACCGCATCTATCTCGGACACGGCTTCTACGGCATCGGCGCTGCTGCGCGCGGTTACTTTGGCAAGAATGTGCCTGACCTGACCCTGGAGGAAGGAGCCGTGCTGGTGGGCATCATCAAAGCACCGGTGCCCTACTCCCCTTTCAAGGATCCGCAGGAGGCCAGGAGAGTGCGGGATCTCACATTGAAGCGCATGCACAGTGTCGAGTTCATCGATGGGGCGCGATTGGAAGCCGCGCTGGCGAGCCCTGTGCAGGTGCTTTCCGAGAAGGCACGGCTGGGCAGGAAAAACTATGTGCTGGCGGCCGTGGAGCAGGATCTGGAGGAGCAGGCCAAGAAGGGCCGCGGCGGCCCCTGGAAATCCGTAAGAGTCACGGTGGATGCCGGACTGCAGGCGCATCTGGATGCCCTGGTGCGGAAACACGTCAAAGCAGTGGAGGACCAGTTGCAGCCTGTGGCCGCGGCGGATGGATCCAACGCCCCCCTCCAGGCCGCAGCGGTCATCATCGACAACGTCACTGGCGAAGTGCTGGCCACCTGTGGAGGTCGGGACTTTGCGAGCAGCCCGTTTGACCGGGTGCGCCAGGGGCAGCGTCCGGCCGGGACGGCCTTCATTCCGCTGACCTATGCGGCGGCTTATTCCCTGAAACCCGACCTGCCGGGACGCCAGGTCCTGGATGCCCCCATGGACAACCGGCGCGTGATGGTGGGCGGTGAGGAAGGCCAGTTGGGCGAATGGGGGGCAGAGGCTGACGCCCCGCGCTATGAGGGCTACCTGCCCGTACCCACCGCCCTGCTGCTTGGCAAGAATGGTGCTGCAGTGCGCCTGGCCGTGGAGGCAGGTCTGGAAGAGGTGCAAGCCCGGCTGCAAAATGGGGGCTTCA
>JBGGMQ010000643.1:0-2962 GCA_041287975.1 Verrucomicrobium sp.
ACCTCTGGCGGCAGAATGGCCTGGAATCCGGCGGAAGCTATTTCCGCTGGCGCACGGAGGCGATGTACCGCCGCTTCGGCGCGGTGAGCGGTGGCCATGATCATGAAGAAGAGGAACACCATGCCGAAGAAGGCCATGAGGGCCACGAGCGTGAGGGCGAGCACGACCATGAGCACGAAGAGGCTCCCCAACGCCGCACGTTGGACGAGTTCGGCATCTACACCGCGCTGGCCTACGGCTTGGACAATGGACTCGAGTTCGGCCTGCGGGGCGACTACGTCCAAGGCATCGCTGCCGCCGGCTTGGACGAGCGCTTCCGGATGAGCCCGGCGGTGACCTGCTACCTCAACAAAAGCCGCACGCTCTACTTCCGTGCCCAGTACAACTACGACCACTCCAGTGACTTTGGCGATGAGCACAGCCTCTGGGGCCAGGTCGGCTTCAACTGGGGAGGTCCGGAAGTGCGCTGATCCACTGACTGACTTGCTCTCTACACCCCTGCAAAGCAGGCCTGAGAGATCCGGCCTGCTCATTCGTTCGCTGAAAAACCGTATCGTATCTACCCCCAACTCCGTAATCCCTTTCGTGCCATGAAACGATTCACCTTCCTGATCACCCCTTTGCTGGCCCTCGTGCTGGCTCTGCCCACGCAAGCGGCGCTGAAAGTGGCCACTCTGCACCCGCTCCTGGGCGATCTTGCCCGCCAGGTGGGCGGCAAAAATGTGGAAGTCATCGACCTCCTCAAGCCAGGGGCGGATGCCCACCACTTCGAGCCGACCTCGAAGGACCTCGCAAACCTGAAGGGAGCCAGCCTCGTCCTGGCAAGCGGGAAGCACTTGGAAAACTACCTCGACAAGCTCGGCGATTCGCTCGGGGCCGGGGCGAAGATCGTGGAAGTGGGCAAGACCATCCCCTCCATCAAGATCGAGGCGGGAAACGATC
Source organism: Verrucomicrobium sp. (assembly GCA_041287975.1). Classification (GTDB taxonomy): domain Bacteria; phylum Verrucomicrobiota; class Verrucomicrobiia; order Verrucomicrobiales; family Verrucomicrobiaceae; genus Verrucomicrobium. Next base: position 943 of record JBGGMQ010000643.1, read on the forward strand.
TCTTCATCTGCTGCCCGGCCCATGCGGCGGGGGGTATCGACCCTCACTGGTGGCACAGCGCGGACAACATGAAGCGGGCCGCACGGGTGCTGGCGGATGAATTCCCCGCTGTCGACAGCGCCAATGCCGCGGCCTATCGCACCAATGCTGAGGCTGCCCAGCAGCGCCTGACTGCCCTCAAGACCTGGGCCCAGCAGCAGGTGGCAGCGATCCCCAAGGCGGACCGGAAACTGGTCACGGCACACGCCGCCTTTGGCTACTTCTGCAAGGAGTACGGCTTCAAGAGCATCCCCATCCTGGGAATTGGCCGGGAAGATGAAGCCTCCCCGAAGTACCTGACCGAGACAATCACCACCATTCGCGAACACAAGATTCGGGCCGTCTTCCCCGAGGATCAAGCCAACCCCAAAGTGCTGGCCGAGATCGTCCGTGAGACAGGCATCAAGGTGGGCAAACCCCTGATCGCGGATGGCACCTCTACCGCAGCGCCCACGTTCGAGGCGATGCTGAAGTACAACATCACGACAGTAGTCGCAGGGCTGAAGCCGTAGTGTGTGCATGACAAGGGTGACACTGGACAACCCTGCTTTCCGCCCCATTCTGAAATCTTCATGCGCGGCTTCCCTCCCCTTCACTTCCTGCTGTTTGCGCTGGCCTTTGCGATCTTCGCGGTGCCACTGAGCCGGTTGACCTTTGCACGCACACAGGTCAACGCCCCTGCAGAGGAGGAGCGGGAGCTGACTGCCACGGATCCACGGCCGACGTACGTGCGGCTACGGTTTGCCCACGTGCCAACCAAGGTCTCAGTCACCATGGGGGAGCAGACCATCATCGGCGGCGACAGGGCAGTGGGCAAGACATCTACCGAAGTGCAGGTGCCTCTGGTGGTGCCCAAAGAGGGGGTGGAACTCATAGTCAGCGCCACCTGGCCCGAAGGCACTCCAGACACTGCGGTGACGGTGGAGGTGGAACCTGATGCGATGGAGACGAAATCTGTCACGGTTTGGTCCAACGGCACCAATCTGGACGGTCACGTGTGTTCCTTCACTTGGTGATGACTTCTCAATCCCCTGCCATGGCCACCGCCCTCAACACCCGACACGATCATAGCCATGCGCATGATCATGATCACCCGCATGCGCATACTGGCGAGCATGTATGCTGGGGCCACAGCACTCACAGCCCGGTCCATCACCGCCTTGAAGTAACACACCTCGGCGTGAGTTACCGCGAGGTGATGGCGCTGGAAGGCATCAACTTTGCCACCGAATGCGGCCGCAGCCTGGCTCTAGTGGGGCCGAACGGGGCCGGAAAAAGCACCTTGCTAAAAGCCTTGGCAGGTTTGCTCAAAGCAGACTCGGGCAAGATTCTGTGGCGAGGCAAGCCCCTCACTCGCAGCAGCCACGAACTGGCGTATCTGCCCCAGCGTGGGGATGTGGACTGGAATTTCCCCATCACCGTGCGCGGTCTCGTTGAGATGGGTCGCTATCCCAACTTGGGCTGGTGGAAGAAGTACTCGGCTCACGATGAAGAGATCGTTGAGCGGGCCCTCACCGCCATGAACCTGCAGGATCTGCAGAAGCGACAAATCAGCGCTCTCAGCGGCGGCCAGCAACAGCGGGCCTTCATTGCCCGCGCTCTGGCTCAGGAGGCGCACGTGTTGCTTCTGGACGAGCCATTCACCGGCCTGGACAGGCCTGCTCAAGAGACGCTGATTCGCCTGTTCAAGGAGCTCACTACCGAGGGCCGCCTTTTGATCGCAAGCCATCACGATTTGAAATCAGTGCCCGACATCTTCGATGATGTCCTGGTTATTAAGAAGAAGCAGTTCGCATTTGGGGCGGTGAAGGAGGTGTTCTCGGAAGAGCTTATCGGGGAAACGTATGGCCCTTGATGCGAACACAGCCGCCTAAAGGCGGTACTCCAACCCTGCTGCCACGCGACTTTCTATTGAGGCATCTGAATTCATTCCATTCCTCATTTTTCACTCATCATTCCTCATTTTACGCAGTGTCCACTT
>JBGGMQ010000644.1:0-2617 GCA_041287975.1 Verrucomicrobium sp.
CAGGATCAGGAGGCCAGTAGTAGTTTTCACCAGATCCTTCGCCACGCCAGCCCCATCCAGCAGTTCACTCAGGCTGCTGAGCTTGCCCGATGCCAGAGTAAAGTTGTCCACCCTGATGCTGTGGCCCGTCATGTCCAGGGAGCCGCTCAGCAACTCCAAGGTGGCAGTGGCACCACCGCTGCCCCCCTCTTTCACGATGTTGCCGCGTACGGTAACAGAGGCGGCATCTTTGATGCTGATGGTGGCGTTTGCCTGTGAGACACTGCCCGCGCCCAGTGACACAACAGACCCAGCCATGCTGATGGCTGTCCCGTTGGCGGCAGAGCCGATATCCACCACGGCGTCACCGTAGATGTTCAGCGTCGCGTTGACCGTCCTCGTCTTCCCATTATCGCCACCTGTAGCAGAGGCACCTGGATCACTGACCCGTCCCAACGCAAGAATGCCCTGGTTGATCACGGTCTGGCCTCCGCCAATGTTCATGGTCGCATTGGTAATCCGGTCCGTTCCGCTGCCCGTTGTGTTGAATCCTCGCACCCCTAACGTCAAGGTGTTCATGTTCATCGTCCCAAGATCAAAAGTGAAGACTGTGGTTGAGTTCGCGGCGCGAGCCTGCGTTCCGATCGTTACAGTGCCCAAAGTGAGCGTGGACTGGTGACCGCTCAGATCAAATATCGTCTGTACTCCCGTAGCTGCAGTGCTGGCCGATCCAGTTGTAATGTTTAGATTCGTGCGGGCCCCGTCAGCTATCCCAGCAATCGTGACTGACCCATCCACGCCAGAAAATCCTACTAAACCGAGGTCACGACCTCCTGTCGCCACATTGAATGTGGTTGTCTTGATAATATTAGTGCCGCTTCCAAACCTGAGAGTCTGTACGCCGCCCGACGAGCCCGTTCCTACATTGATCGACTGGGCTGTGATGGTGTTGTTCGTGGCAAGCAGGAGAGTGGAATTCAAAGCCACGTTGTCCCCCTGACCAATGGTGATGGAACCAGTCGTTCCGAGATTTGCCGTGAAGGAAGAGAGGCCCGAAAGATCCAAAGTGGCGCGGGTGGCGACGCCAGCGCCAGAGGCGACCGCAAGGCGGATGGTGCCGCCGTCATTGTTCACTACCAGCGATCCTCCTCCAGTCATATTGAGGCGGGCGGAGGTACCGCTGAACTGGCTGGCGGATGCGGTCGGCCCAATCTGGATGTTGCCATTGACGGTCAGCGTCTGCCCAGTCGCCACCAGGATCTGGTTGACGTTGGCATCGGTGGTGGTGTTGACATTCAGCGTGCCAATGGTTTGGCTGGACGTCCCCAAGTCCAGTACTGCGGCAGCGGCTCCTAACCCCAGGACGACGTTCGTGCCGGTGGGCAAGGTGCCCCCTGTGCCCAGGGCAAGCGTCCCTGCGAACACATTCGTTCCGCCCGTGTAGGCGTTCACCCCTGTAAGCGTCACCGTGCCGGTGGTCGTCTTGTTGAGAGCTCCCGCTCCTGCCAGTTTGGCTGAAATACTACCATTTTCCAAATCGAAGGATGTAGAGGCGGAAAGTGTACCCGAGCCCGTGATGGAAGCCCCCTGCGTCAACCGCAACGTGGTGATGTTGCTGGTAAAGGTGTCGGCGTTCAACACGACATCTGAGCCCGATACGAGTATGGGCCCCGTGCCCGCAGCACTGTTTGCACCCAGGATCACGCTCCCGCCCAGCACGCTTAGGCCGCCGCTGAAAGTACTGCCAGCCCCCGAGAGAGTAAGGACTCCTGCACCGTTCTTGATGATTGACAAGGTCTGACCAGCACCACCATTCATGATAGAGCCTGCAAAGACACCGCTTGATCCATCGTCAACTCCCAGGGTGAGCACCGCATTGCCAGCGCCCGTGCTGGTGATGACAGACCCGGCAGCACCGGAAATAATATCTACACTCTCCGAGAACCCGGCAAGATCCAAGAGACCGTCTGACCCGAAAGTCAGATGAGCCGAATTCACAATCTGATTGGCCGCCATCAGGATCACCTTGGCAGAACCTGCCGCTCCCGCGCCATCACCGATGACCAGATTACCCGTCAGCGCATTTAGCCCCGCCGTTTTTGCCAGTTCGAGGGTCCCACCATTCACGCTGAGAGTACCGGTATAGGTGTTCGATACCAGACCCGACAGACGAAGAATGCCCGTGCCGGTCAGAGAGAACGCATTCCCCGACAGCACTCCGGAAAGGACCGTCCTCCGCGTTCCCGCAAGGTCGATCACGGGTGACGCTGCGGCCAGCCGGAGGTTGGTGTTAAAGTCCACCTGGCCAGCCCCCGCTCCCACCGTCAGTGCCGGGGTATTGTTGAGCGTGAGCACATAAGCGAGATCATTCAGACTCACGGCAGTGGCATCTGAGATGGTGATCCTACCGACCGAAAGGTCCGCCCCCAGAGTCATGCTGCTCGCATTCCCGCCCGTGGCGGACAGGTGTACATGAGCTCCCGCGCCTGGCACCAGCGGCGTAACGGTGCCACCGACATCTGAGGCCCAATTGCTCGTGCTCCCCGTGGACACTGCCCACTCCGAGCCGTGGCTGGCGACCCTGCCCCCGACCCAATAGGCATCATTCAACTCTACCAGGGAGGTCACTTGTGCTGAA
>JBGGMQ010000645.1:0-5861 GCA_041287975.1 Verrucomicrobium sp.
TTGAAGGATTAACAAGATGGGGGAGGGAGTTGAGACGCGCCCCCGGTGGGGCTGCTGGTTGAGGAGCCCGCAAGCGGTCTGTTGAGGCGCTACGCTGGTTTAGACGGGCTTCGCCCTGGAAATTCTTCGAGCCTCGTACCACGCCCAGCGGAGAGGGTTGGAGTTCCGCATCTATGCGTGCGCAGGCCTGCAAGGCTCAAAGTAGTGCCATGCTTCAGCTTGGCTCAGGAAGACATGGGTAGCGCGGATGTCAGGCTAAAGCCCTGACACTACTTTGCTGGCACGCGTGGCTGCAATGCTCCGCCCAAGTCGACTGTTGCCCAGCCCTGCAAGGTTGAAAGTAGTTCGAGTGTCCCCACTCGTTCAGTCGCGCTGCCCCTGACTCCGAACCCCCCAGTCGCCGCCCGCCTCCGACGCTCTGGTCCCCCTGCGGCAAATTGACGCAGCCTCCTTCCCGCAACTACCCCCTTATCCCTTTTCCCTGATCCAAACCAAGATTGAGCCTCCTTGGGACGTATGGATAGATTCTGCCCCAGAATCCCTCTTGCGGCATCTGCGTTCCCACGCCTACTAAGGAAGCCCCCGCATGAACCGTTTTTTCAGTAACACTCGCCCCATGCTTTTGCCTTTCACTGCGTCTCAGAAACAGAAAACCTCCTTGTCCCTGACGATTGGGACGGCGATGGCCCTCGCCGTTGGCCTGACCTCTTGTGAGCGGCTGACGGAGCGGATGGAGATCAAAGAGTCCCGGGAGATCTCGGATCATGCGATCATGCCGAAGGCGGAGGCCACGAGCGCGGAGCGATTCTTTGACACGCCTGCCCCACAGCCGCCCCAGGCGGAGAATCCGCTGGCCTGGATCACGCCAGAGGGCTGGTCCGAGGCACCGGCGGGAGCCGCGAGCGGCATGCGCCTGATCAACCTGCAGTTCGGACCCAAAGGGGAAGGGGAGTGCTACCTCTCTATCATGCCGGGACAAGCAGGTGGTCTGGCCGCCAACGTCAATCGCTGGCGTACCCAGATGGGGCAGCCTGCCTACACGCCGGATGAGCTGGCTGCGTTGCCGCGCAAGACCTTCGTGGGCCGCGACGCCACCTATGTGGCCTTTGACGGTGATTTCAAAGGCGTGGGTGCAGAGGCCGCCTCGACGGGCTACCGCCTGCTCGGTCTCGTCCAGGAGGCTCCGGAATTCACACTTTTTGTCAAAATGACCGGCCCCAAGGATCTGGTGACGGCCAATGAAGCCGCGTTCGACCAGTTTGCGCAGTCGGTCAGTTTGAGGAGGTGAGAAGATGTTAAGAGTTAAACGTTAGGAGGAATGAGTGGGGGGCTGAAAGCTGGACGGTGAGTCAAAGCGAAATCTCCTCTCCCTAGCCCCCAGCATTCAACGTCTAACACCTAACTTTTAACGTCTAACGCCTCCCTCTCCCGCTTTCTCCCCCAGTTTTCCATTTCTTTTGCCTCGCGATGTCATCCCAGTCCTCAACTCCGCCCGCCAAGCCTCCGACGTCCCTTCTTTCCAAGGCGTACCACTTCATCGCCTCGTTCGGTCTGGCGACGGTCGTGCTCATCTTCCTGTTGCTGGTGACCTACCTGGGCACGCTGGAGCAGGTGGAGCACGGCCTCTATGAGAGCCAGCGGAAGTACTTCGAGTCGCTGATCATCACGAACATCGACATGGGCTGCTGCCTGCGGGCCATGCATGTGAACCACATCGGCCCTTGGGTGATGCCCGTGCTGATGCCGGGCGGCATGCTGCTCATGGCGGTGCTCACGCTGAACATGATCTTTGGCGGCCTCATCCGCATTCGCAAGACGGGGCGGACCTTCGGTGTGATCATCACGCACGGTTCCATCGTCTTCATGCTGCTGGCGGGTCTCGTGTCCCACTGGTACAAGAAAGACGGAGCGCTCTCCCTGGCAGAGGGGCAGTCCACGGACGAGTTTCGCAGCTTCCACAACAGCGTCATTGAGATCGAGCGTCTGGAGCCGGTCTCCAAAGAAGGCAAGCGCACCGCGCTGGTGATTCCTGGATCCCAGTTCAAGGATTTGAGGGAGGGCAAGGCCCGCACCTTCACGAGCAATGACCTCCCCTTCGACCTCATGGTCATGAACTATGAAGTGAATGCCACGCCCACGAACGCCAAGACGGTGGAGACCCGCCGCGAGATCGTGGATGGCTATTTCCTCCAGCCCAACAAGGAGAACCCCCAGCAGGAGGCCAACATGGACGGGGCCTATGTGAAGATCACGCCGAAGAAGGGTGGCTCTGAGCAGAAGGGGATCATCTCCCGGGCATCCTCGGCCCCACTCTCTGTGAAGGTGGGCGAGGAAGTGTACGGCATTTCCATGACTCGCGAGACGTGGAAGCTGCCCTTCTCTGTCCGGTTGGATGACTTCCAGCGGGAGGTGCACCCTGGCACCGAGCGGGCTCGCAAGTTCACCAGCCTGATCACGAAGATCACCGACGGCAAAGAGGAGAAGCGCAAGATCACCATGAACGAGCCGCTGCGTGAGGGCGGGTACGCGCTCTTCCAGGCGTCTTTTGAGATGCAGGGCCGCCCCGGTGCGGTGGTGGAGTACTCCACCCTGCAGGTGGTGAAGAACCCCTCAGACCACTGGCCGCTCATTGCCATGTTCGTCACCATGGCAGGCCTGCTGCTGCACATGACCATTCAGCTCATCCGCTACCTGAGCGGCTCCATGAAAGTCCCCGCACCGAAGTCCTCCTCTGCGACGCCTCCTCCTCCGCCGCAGGCCGCCTGATGGCCCTTGTCCCGGTAGTTTCCTTTCGTCCCCCAGTTCGCAGACCCCAATTTCAATTCTGTCCGCCATGAAACCGCGCCGATTCTTCCCGCTGCTGAGCGCCGCCGTCATTTCCTTGAGCCCGTGCTTCAGCCAGGAGGCTGCTCCAGCACCTGTTCCATTCGGTGCCTCGGCACCTGCCCCGGCCGATGTTACGGCATCAGCACCAGCTCAGGTTGCCATTCCTGCTGCTGTACCTGCCCAAGTTCCAGCTTCAGCTCCTGCTCCAGAGTCCACGGCAGCAGCGCCTGCGCCCGTGCCCGCCCCGGCCCCTGGGGATACCACGCCCCCTGCTGCGCCCGTCACGCCGAATGCTCCTGGCAATCCGGAAGCGCCCTCCGCAGCCGCGGCTGCCCCCGCCACTGTGAAGCCCCCAGTGGCGGAAAAAGGCTCCCCTGTGGAGAAGCCTGTGGTCGAGGCCCAGCCCTCTCTGGAGATGTTGCGCGATCCTGCCATCATCGAGCTTTTCCGTGCCTTGCCTGTGCTCGAGTCCGGCCGTGTGAAGCCCCTGGACACGGTGGCCCGCGTGCGGCTGAAGCAGCTGAGCTACAAGGAGGGCGGCATCTACCTCTCCGACCATGCCGCCGCCGATGGCGAGCCTCTTAAAGATCCGGAGACGGACAAGCCCATCGTCAATGCCAAGGGCAAGCCCGTCCGGCTCTCCGCCATGGAGTTCCTGCTAGTTTCCTGGTTCCGTCCCGACATTGCCCGCAAGATCCAGGCCTTCACCGTGGACAACTCCGACGCCGTCATCGAGCTCGGCCTCAAGGACAAGGGCAAGCGCGACAAGTACTCCTACGAGGATCTCGTGGCTGGACGCGACCTGCTCATGAAGAAGATGGAGGAGGTCAAGGGCATGGAGTCCAAGGACATGACCCCCGTGCAACGTGCGCTCACAAAGCTGGGCATGGACGTGCTGGACTTTGAAATGACCACCGGCCACTTCGACTTCGCACGCGCCCCGTTCGGCTCCTTTGCCGCCACGGTGCCCGCGGAGATCGCCGCCCCGGGTGAAATAGGCAAGGTGAAGAGCATCGTGCTCATCCCCAAGGTCGCCGCCTATCTCAAAGCTCATGGAAACAACTTCGACCCGGCCGCGAACCCCTGGGTGAACCCCTTCGTCCGTGCCATGCTGGGCGGTCTCATGAGCGGTCGCCAGGAGACGGTGCTGCGCAACTTCCCGCCAGCCGACGACAAGACGGAGCTCTGGGATGGTCCCGGCACGCTCATGCAGCAGGCCATTCAGGAGGGCACCATTGCCGAGTCTGGGCTGGAGGTGCTTGGGCTCTATGAAGACATCTACCGCTCCCGTCTTGATGCCGGAGCCTTCAAGAAGAGCGTGGAAGCTTTCCGCGATGCCGTGATGAAGAGGGCAGGGGACCGCCATCAGGTGGGGCATCTCAATATGGAAGTCGGCTTCCGCAAGGCGGACTACTTCTTCTGGGGCACGATCCTTTTCTCTGCCGCGCTGGTTTTCCTGGCTCTGAGCTGGGTGGCGCCTGGCAGCCTGTGGGGCACTATCGCACGGGCGCTGTGCTGGGTCTTCGTGGTCAGTGCTTCAGCGCTGGGCACCACGGGTATTGTCATTCGCTCCCTCATCATGGAGCGGCCGCCCATCACCACCTTGTATGAGACCATTCTCTTCATCAGTGTGGCCGGGGCCATCCTCGCGCTCCTGGTGGAGTTGCTCAGCCGCTACAAGGGCATTGCCCTGGCCGTGGCTTGCATTGCGGGCACGGCGGGATTGTACCTTTCCATCCGGTTCAATGACATGGAAAGCGCGGACAACCTCCAGGTGCTGCAGGCCGTGCTCATCACGAACTTCTGGCTGGCTACCCATGTGCCGTGCATCAATCTCGGCTACGCCGCCGGCATGCTGGCCTCCATCTTCTCCATGGTGTATCTCAGCTTGCGCGCCTTCAACATCTTCGGTGTGAACAGTGGCGACGCCAAGGCCATCACGCGCATGACTTACGCATTTGTCATGGCAGGCCTCTTCCTCTCTCTGGTAGGCACCGTCCTCGGCGGGATCTGGGCGAACTACTCCTGGGGCCGCTTCTGGGGCTGGGATCCCAAGGAAAACGGCGCGCTTATGATTGTGCTCATGAACCTGATCATCCTGCACGCCCGCCTCGGCGGCTACATCAAGGAAGTTGGCTTCCACGCCAGCAACATCGTGCTGGGCATGATCGTGGCCTTCTCCTGGTTCGCCACCAACCAGCTCGGCGTCGGCCTGCACGCCTACGGCTTCACCGATGGCGTCTGGACCTGGCTCTACCGCTTCTGGGGCCTGCAAACCGCCTTCCTGGCCCTGGCCGTGTTCGTCTACTTCCGCGATCGCGCTGCATCGAAGAACAAGCTCGCTGCGACGGTGCCACCTCCGCGGGTGCCAGTGAAGGCGTGATCGGAACCCGCTACGCGGGAGACACCAGACGGGAAGACACCAGACGCCAGACATGAAACTGAGGCTGACGCAGTCTTGCACCCCAGCCGTGAAGGGGGCGTCCAAGGAGGGGCGACGTCCCCGTCGCCGGTGACCGCGAGAGGCAGGTAAGGGCGATGGGAGTCAGCGAAGCCTCTGGCTCAGCCACGGGGCACCCCCTTGCGACATCGCAGGCCGAATAGACGATCTCCAACCCCTCAGCCCCCAACCTGGCTCCGACTTGTCGGAGCTTTGGAGTGCGTGCGGGAACCGCCGCTTTGGCGCGGGCTGTTGAGGATCGAACCAGGATGAGAAGTCTGCGTAACAGCGTGGTTATTTGACGGGAACGGATGGGCGAGACAGTGTCGATGGCTCCGCTTATGCCGTCTGGTAGCGAGGGTGCCGCAGACCTCCCGAAAGCGGCGATTCTCGCACGCACTCCAAAGCGACTTCGTCGCCAGATGTTGGGAGTGGCGGGGTCGGAGGGCGCTTCATCGGCCTCCGACGTCGCTGGATGGAGCTTGAGTGCGACCATCCCTGCCTTTGGGCGAGCGCACCCCTGTCCAAGGAGCGGCGACGTCCCCGTCGCCGATGACCGCGACTGACAAACTAGGACGATGGGAGTCAGCGAAGT
>JBGGMQ010000646.1:0-9713 GCA_041287975.1 Verrucomicrobium sp.
GTCGATGGTATCCAGGTCCTGGGGTGGATTGTAGACCTTGGCCCAAAACTCGGTCAGCAGCTTCTCGCCTTCCGTCTTGGGCTCGGCGTGAGCCAGATGCGTTGTGACAAGAGTGAATACGAAAACGAAAACTAAAGCGAAAACGAATGAGAAAGCAAAGGAGGCGAGGATGGGTTTTATAGGTTTCATGGTGTGGGGCTGCGCCAGGTGGCAGTGCAGTGCCCTCATTCAGCCACGAGCTTGTGTGCTGGGAAATTGAATGAATTGATGCCAGCCATCAGGGAGCCGCATCCATGCAAGGCTCCAGAGGATGCCCGGCGCCCGTCGAGCGCTCTACGGCACGGGTAAGAATATCCCGGAGTGAGGGCACCAATTCCCCTGTCGAAAGGGCTTGGCTGTACAGCGATACATCAATGTCCGGCAGATCTGGCAGGCCTGATCCGGGAGGGATCATGGCAACTCCAGAGGGGATGGAATGCCGGGCGAACACACCGATCCCCATGTCAGCGGAGACCGCTGCCTGGATTGACTGTGGATTGCTGCTGGAATAGACGATGCGCCAGGTGCGACCGGCTTCTTCCAGCTTCGCCAGAGCCTGCTTGCGATAGCCGCAGGGTTCCGGAAACAAGATCAACGGCAAGGGGTCGCTGGCGGGATCGATGATCGAATGCGATGCCCGGATCCACGCCACGGGCTCTTGCGAGGGCAGACGTGTTTCGCTGATGGAGTTGCCCGTCTTGTTTCCAGCAGCACCCAGCACGAGATCGAAGCGTCCCGTCTCCAGCTCTGAGACAAGCTGGCGGGTCATCCCGATCTCCACATTCAGTCGGACTTGCGGATGAGCCTTTTTGAATTCCATCAACACCTGCGGCAGACACCGTTCGCCGAGTTGTTGCATCACGCCCAGCCGGAGGGTTTCCGCCTGTATGGCGGGGGAAATGGCCTCCATCATCTCCTGATTCAGCGCCAGCAGCCGACGACCGTAGCTCAACAAGATTTCACCCTCCTCCGTCAAGCTCATGGACCGGCTCGTCCTTGCAAAGACACTTCTCCCCAAGATGGATTCGAGCCGTTGGATTTTCAGGCTGATGGCCGACTGACTCAGATTCAGGCGTGAGGAAGCCGCCGTAAATCCGCCGCTCTCTGCGACTGATAAAAAGCAGCGTACGAGATCGAGATCAATGTCAGGGGCTCTCATGGCCAGCAACGCACCTCTTCCGGGCAGTACTGCCCAGATTGAGTACAAGTACGAGTTCAAAGCTAAGCCTAGAGGCTATTGATCTTGAAAGCAAGAAGCTCGGCGAAAGGAGGAGTGCGGATTTTTAGGTAGTTCGAGTGTCCCACTCGTTCAGTCGCATTTTCCCTGACGACCCTTGCGAACAATGAAGGGTGGCCGCCGATGCGGCGGCGCACGGAGAAGCTGGGCTTTGCTGATGGCTGTCATTTGTGCCCGCTTTCCACGGTCAGCGGCGATGAGGATATCGCCGCTCCCTGGACGGGGGGCGCTCATGCGGTACGGGGAAAGAACGCGTCAGCGCCATTTCGAGTCTTGTGTCTCTCGCGAAGCGAGCTGGGCTTGTCGAGCTTCCCCAAGCCGAAAGGATAAAGGAACTAAACCAAGTGTTGGGAGTGTGGCTTCAGGAGCGTGCCATGACCTTGCGAAAAGCGGCATTGCCGGTGCCCATTCGCGACCCGCAATGCCTCCAGGTCATCTGCGAGGAGCCTGGTGATGGACATTCCTTCTGCTGGATTTCGATCTTCAGCGACTGTCGCTGCCGACGTGGGGAGGTACTGGCCAGGCTTCTGCTGCATCGAGTGGTTCATCCAGAAAGGCGGCAGATCAAGCTTCTTTCCCGTGAGCCCGTGCCTCTGGCAACCCTTCGAGATCCGGGGGAAAGCGGCCATCCTCAACCTTCCGAGACCGAGCAACCCACTCAAGCTGGGCAGCCCACAAGCTTCGCATGGCCATCCACTGAGTCTGTGCGGTCCAAGTCATTTCCCGCTGAAGATGTGGCATTTCAAGGCAAAACCCAAGAGCCATGCGATCTCGATGCGCAGGGTGTCCTTTGGAAAAACAGTACTTCTCTCAGGGTGAAAACCCTGTTTTCAAAGCTCGGAAGCTTCCTCCTCCAGCGAAAAACTCTTTAAAACGAGCACAGAAGGAGGCTTGACTTGCGCGAAGGAATCAGCCACACAGTGCCATGGCAAAGAAAGCAACCACTCTGACGGAACGTCTCTCCAAGACCCAGATCGTTGACCAGATCAGCGGCACCACCGAACTCAGCCGCAAGCAGGTCATCTCTGTGCTCGACAGCTTGACGGACATCATCGCAGCGCACCTCAACAAAAAGGCCGTGGGCGAATTCGTACTGCCCGGCCTGCTCAAAATCTCCACCGTGCGCAAGCCGGCGGTGAAGGCTCGCAAAGGCATCAACCCCTTCACGAAGGAAGCAACCACCTTCAAGGCCAAGCCTGCCACCACCGTGGTCAAGGTCCGCCCGCTCAAGAAGCTGAAGGACATGGCTCTCTAAGATTCGCTGAGACCATTTGATTGAATTGAATTGAACTGCCCTGGTAAGCGCGAGACCCGCGTTGCCAGGGCAGTTTGTTTTGGGGCATCGGAAGACGCCAGACTTGCCCGCTTTGCGGGAGACAAAAGACGGGAAGACACAAGACATCAGACCTGAGGGGATCTGAGGCGAAGGGCGTGGGGAGAGATGCCCGCGAGGGCGGTGTGGGCGTCAGTTGTCTTCGATGTGGGGCTTTCCTTGTTCCGAGGTTGGAGGAGACTTGCTCGTTGAGTACCTGTGTCTGTCGCACTTGTTCACGTGGCGCGAGGGCGGAGAGGGCAGGCGCTCCAGCTAGTGCCTCCTCACGTCGACAGCTACGGGGGCTCTAGACGGTTGGTGATCAATCACCAGTGGGCGGACGAGGCGGCGTGAGCTATCAGGGTGGATGCGGATACGGAGAGTGTTTGAGGATGCCTTCTGCCGTAGGGCCACCGATACTGGCCGTAGTTGTCGACGTGAGGAGATTATACTAACGACCGCGCAGTTGGGTGGCAGCCAACGAACCCAAAAGCCCAGTCGTAGCTCTTCACCGAAGGGGATCCTGCTACAAGCCCAAGGTTGGACGAGCTTCGAGCGAGTCTACCTTGGGTACGCGTAGACGAACTCTACTCCGAAGGAGTTGCTGCGGTCTCCTCCTGCAGCACTCAAGGTTCCTTGGCAGACGCTAATTTCCCCGTATGCGATGCCCGAATGTGCTGTGCAACTGCGTGCCCAAGGTGCGCCATGGCCGCGAGGAGTGGTAGTGTCAAACACTCCAGACACCTTTACTTCCCGATGAGGGCTGATCGCTGCATCACGGAAAGGAGTGCCGGACTTTAGCCTGGCTCAGGACGACGTGGGTAGCACGATGGCAGGATAAATACTGCCACTGCTTTGTCGGAACCCATGATTTCAAGTCTGATGTCTGGAGTCTTCCAGTCTGGTGTCTCCCGCTTCGCGGGTCATGCCTCCCGCTTCGCGGGCAACAAAAAATTAACTTGCGACGTAACGGCCATCGTGGAAAACTGGCGACCTCAGCAAAAAAGAAAAAAACGCTGAGTCTGTTTATGAACGCGATGCCGCACAACTTCTACCGAGTCTCCTGGAATTTTCCAGGGGTGGGGAGTTGCCTGATCGCCGATTTCTAAATTAATAGAATACCGAAACGTCGTCAGCCAGCCCCAACTCGAACCAAAGAGCGGGCCGCTGCACAGATCGTTTCACCGAATGAGTCTAGGAAGCCACCCGCAGCCCGGTCTGCGGGTTTTTTGTTTTCCAGCCTAGCCCAATCAAGTCCAAGCCAGCCCAGTCCCTGTCCCTCTGCCTTCCTCCCATTCGTTACTAGTTAGTCCGTACTCCCACGATCAGCATCAGCTCCTGACCTTTCCTCCTCATGGAAACCGACTCCGATTCAGCCCAAGACTCTAAACCAGACCCCGACTCATGCACTGCACCGAGTCCGAGTCCAAGTCCAAGTTCAAGTCCACCTGTCCCTCCCGTCGCAGCTTTGACCCCCAATCACAAACCCGCAGCTCTGCTCTGGCAGTTGATGCGCGGTTTCCGTAGCCAGTATGGCCTCGCCATCCTGGCCCTGCTGGCCTTCACAAGCATCAACTACATCACGCCCCTGGTGGCGAGCGCCACGATCGACTTCGCGCTTTCCCATGAGGTGAAGGAGGGCGTGGTGGCGAAGCAGATGATCGAGTGGATGGGCGGGGCCGATTATGTGCAGGCGCGGCTCTGGTTGCCCGCGCTTGTCATGGTGGCACTTACTATTCTAGCGGGTGTGTTCAGCTATGCCAAGGGACGCTGGGCGGCCCAGGCCTCCGATGGCATTGCACGCCGCCTGAAGGACCGGCTCTATGATCACCTGCAACGTCTCCCCACGCGGTACCATGACCACGCAGAGACAGGCGACTTGATCCAACGCTGCACGTCGGATGTGGAGACCCTGCGCCTCGCGCTCTCCACCCAGGTGGTGGAAATCAGCAATGCCATCCTGCTGCTGCTCACGGCCTTGCCTGTGATGATTCTGCTGGATGTCCGCATGACGGTCATCTCCTTCGTTCTGGTGGTGCCCATTGTTCTCTTTGGCTACGTCTATGTGGGCCGGGTGAAGCATCTCTTCCGTGAGGTGGATGAGGCCGAGGGCCAGGTCACGCGTGTGGTGCAGGAGAACCTCACTGGCCTGCGCGTCGTGCGGGCCTTTGCCAGGCAGCAGTTCGAGATCGACAAGTTCGCCGCGCCGAACCGGCTCTACCGGGATCGCAGTCTGCGGCTGTTGCGGCTCATGGCGTGGTACTGGTCCACCTCAGATTTCATCGTGCTCATCCAGCAGGGGCTCGTGCTCTTTGCCGGAGCATGGTTCATCCTCCAGGGCACGCTCACCGTGGGCACTCTGTTCGCCTTTGTCATGTTCCTCAACATGCTCCTCTGGCCTGTGCGTCAGATGGGCCGGACATTGACGGACCTGGGCAAGGCCACCGTGGCGTTGAACCGCATGGGCGAGATTCTGGGTGAACCGGAGGAAAGCAAACCTGCCCCCGTGGACGCAGCTTCAGGCTTGCCCTCGGCGTCCGCGATCCCTGCGGAGCCTTTCGCAGGTGGGATCACGGTCAGGGATCTGGCCTTCGATCACCATGGGAAGAGCGCCGCGCTCAACGGCATCTCCTTCACCGTGGCTCCAGGTGAGACGCTGGCCATCCTTGGCCCCTCGGGTTCCGGGAAATCAACCCTCATGCACCTGCTGCTGCGGCTCTATGATCCGGCCTCGGGCTCCATCCATTTGGACGGGCGCGAGATCACCAGCCTGGACCGCCAGTGGGTGCGCTCGCAGTTCAGTGTGGTCATGCAGGAGCCGTTCCTCTTCTCAAAAACCATCGGGGAAAACATCCGTCTGGGTCGCGAAGGCGCGGCGCAGGAGGAGATCCAGGAGGCGGCACGGCTCGCCGACATTCACGACACCATCCGCACCTTCGCCTCGGACTACGGGACGCTGGTGGGCGAGCGTGGCGTGACCCTCTCCGGCGGTCAGCGGCAGCGCGTGGCCCTGGCGCGGGCGCTCCTGCGGGACACGCCCGTGCTGCTGCTGGATGATGCCCTGAGTGCCGTGGATGCGGAGACGGAGGCAACCATCCTGCAAGCCCTGCGCACCCGCCACGGGCGCAGGACGACCCTCGTCATCGCTCACCGGCTCTCCACGCTGGCGCATGCCGACCGGGTGATCGTGCTCGACAAAGGGCGCATCATTCAGGAAGGGCGTCACGAGGAGCTGCTGCGGCAGGAGGGCCTGTACCAGCGCCTCTGGACCATCCAGAACAACGCCCAGCTCGAGATGGAGCGGGAGCTGGAGACGGCCCAGCCAGCCGCACCGCACTCAGCAACAGAACCTGCCACGAAACGTGAATTTGAACCCTCCATCGTCGGCGCGGCCACCGGAGGTGTGGTTTCCTCATCCCCTTCACAGCCACCAGCCCCTAACGCTGCACCCGCTCCGGCTCCCGCCATTCTCTCAACCCCCAGTTCCAGCTCTGCCAACTCATGAAGGATGAACCTCAAGAAGATGTCTTCAGCGACAAGCTCGACCTGAGCTTGTGGAGCCGGGTGTTCCGCCATGCCCTGCCGTACAAAAAGCTGCTCGTGCCCCTGGCCGTTGCCGCCGTCGGCATTGCCCTGTGTGATGCGAGCTTTGCGCTCGTGACCCGCTGGACTGTGGACGCCGTGGCGACTCAAATCGGTTCCGTCGCTCCGGATGCGGCTCAAGATGGCGCCAAGCTGAATCTTGTGCCCTATGTGAGTGTGTATCTAGGGCTTGCCCTGGCGCTCTCCATTGGCGTGTGGGCCTTCATCAATGCGGCAGGCGGCCTTTCCAACAACATGAGCCACGACATCCGTGCCGAGTGTTTCAAGAAGCTGCAGGAGCTGGAGTTTGCCTACTTTGATCACCGGCCTACGGGCTGGTTGATCTCGCGACTGACATCGGACTGCGACAAGCTGGCACGGATCATCGCGTGGGGCACGCTGGACGTCTTGTGGGCCGTGTGCCTCGTGATCATGATCGCCGTCGTCATGGTGGTGCTGAATCCCGTGCTCGGGCTGCTGGTGCTCTCCGTGGTGCCGCCGCTCCTCTTCATCAGCGCCGTGTTTCAGAAGAAGCTGCTCCTGAGCTCCCGCGAGACGAGGAAATACAACTCCATGATCACGGCCTCCTTTGCCGAGGCATTGCAGGGCTTGCGCACGACGAAGTCCCTGGTGCGGGAGGTGGAGAACCATCGCGAATTCGCCGGGGTATCCACCCAGATGTATGACGTGTCCATCCGGAATGCGCTGCAGTCCGCCGTGTACATCCCCATTGTGCTCGCGCTGGGCAGTGTGGCTGCAGGGATTGCTCTGTGGCATGGTGGCGCGGATGTCATGTCCGGCACATTGAGCCTGGGCACGCTGGTGGCGTTCATCTTCTATGCCGGGCAGTTCTTCAACCCCATCAACCAGATCGCCCAGACGCTCGTGCAAATGCAGGGTGCCCAGGCGGCAGGGGAGCGGGTGTTGAGTCTGCTGGCCACTGTGGCGGAGATCCGCGACAGCGAGGAAGTGCGGGCCCGCATGGCCCAGTGGGAGCTTGCGTTGGCGAAAGGTGACCTTGCCCCTGCCACAGCGCCGGACGGCTTTGCGCGGGAGATCCAGAGCATCACGTTTGATCACGTGGATTTTGCCTATCTCACCGGGGAGCCCGTGTTGAAGGATTTCAACCTCACCGTGCTGGCGGGGCAGACCATTGCGCTGGTCGGCGCGAGCGGCGGGGGTAAGAGCACGATTGTGAACCTTGCCGCCCGATTCTATGAGCCAACGGGCGGCCGCATCCTCGTGAACGGTCAGGACCTCAAGGAGCGCAGCCTGGAGTGGTATCACTCCAATCTGGGCATCGTGCTCCAGGGGCCTCACCTCTTCAGCGGCACCGTGCGGGAGAACATCCGCTACGGCCGCCTGGCTGCGACCGATGCCGAAGTGGAGCACGCTGCACGCAGTGTGAATGCGGACACCTTCATCCGCGCTCTGGAGAAGGGCTATGACACCGATGTGGGTGAGGGCGGCAACCGTCTCTCCACCGGGCAGAAACAGCTCGTGTCCTTCGCCCGCGCTCTGTTGGCAGACCCGCGCATCTTCATCATGGACGAGGCCACCTCCTCCATCGATACTGAGACTGAGCAGCTCATCCAGCAGGGGCTGAAGGCCATCTTCAAAGGCCGCATCAGCTTCGTCATCGCCCACCGCCTCTCGACCATCCGCACCGCCGACCGCATCCTGGTGATCGAAAAAGGCCGCATCCTCGAAAGCGGCTCCCATGACGCCCTCATGGCCGCCCAAGGTCACTACTATGCCCTCTACACCCGGCAGTTCCAGGGAGAACGGGTAGCAAGCGTGTTGGAAGAGAGGATGGAACTGAAAAAGATCTAAACCGCTAACGAACGCTGACGGACGCTAACAGAACCAGTACCCATGCAGGAACCACTAATTGACACTAATCTTCACTAATAAATTCAGAGAAAATAAAACTCTTCTGAAGCTTAAGTTAGTGTTCCATTAGTGTAGATCAGTGGTTTCCCTCTTTCTGTATTTGTTAGCGTCAGTCAGCGTTCGTTAGCGGTTCTCTCTCTCCCTTCCCTTTAGTCCAGCGTCATCTTGTAACGCTTCAGCGCCAGGAAGGACACGGCCAGCACGAACACGCCAATGGGCCACACGTGCGGCAGCACTTCATAGAGCCCGTTGTCTTTGAGCAGAATGCCGCGCACGATGCGGAGGAAGTGCGTAAGCGGGAAGATGGTGCCCACATGCTGGGCCCACTCGGGCATGCCGCGGAAGGGGAACATGAAGCCGGAGAGGAGGATGTTCGGCAGAAAGAAGAACATCGTCATCTGCATCGCCTGGAGCTGGCTCTTGGCCAGGGTGGAGAAGGTGAAGCCCACCGCCAGACACGCGATGATGAACAGCCCGGCCGCTCCCGCCAGCAGGACCAGTGAGCCCAGCATGGGCACCTTGAAGAGCACCTTGGCAGCCACCAGGATCACGGCCACCTGCACATAGCCGATGGCCACGTACGGGATGATCTTGCCAACCATCACCTCCAGGGGACGTGCGGGTGTCGCCAGCAGGTTCTCCATGGTGCCCTTCTCCCGCTCGCGGGTCACCGACAGGGCGGTCATCATGATCATGGTCATGGTGAGGATCACGCCCATGAGGCCGGGTACGATGTTATAACTCGTGAGTCCCTCGGGGTTGTAACGTCGCTGCACCCGCACTTCAAACGGGTCCTCTGTCGTCTTCAGGGAGGCGAGGGGGCCGGTGAGATCGCGATTGATCGACTGCCGGCCCAGCGTGCTGATCACACTGAGGGCATTGCCCGTGGCCGAGGGGTCGGTAGCATCCGCCGCGAGCAGGACTGAAGGGCGCTCACCACGCTGAAGCTGACGGTCAAACCCTGCGGGCACCACCAGGAGAAACTGCACTTCACCAAGGGCCAGCAGGCGGTCGCCCTCCGCCTCACTGGCGGGCTTGTGCGTGACCTCGAAGTACGCAGACGTCTCCAGCGCGCTCACCATGCTGCGGGCGAACGGGCCGGGATCCGCGCAGACCACCGCCGTGGGCAGTCTCTTGGGGTCAGAGTTGATCGCATACCCGAAGAGCAGCAACTGCATCAGCGGCACCCCGATCATCATCGCAAAAGTCAGCCGGTCACGACGCACCTGGATGAACTCCTTGATGAGCACCGCACGGACACGAGAGAGGGAGAAGGCGTTGCTCATAGGTGTTGAAGAGGGAGGTAAGTGGTGAGTGGTAAAAGGTAAGTGGTGGTAGCGCGTGCTTCTTGCTCCAAGCGGGCCGCATCGAGGATCTTGTATCCAGAATCCAGCATCTAGGATCCAGCATCTAGGATCCAGCACCCAGTCACTTGAAATTGTCCGTGCTCTTGTCCATAAGGCTGATGAAGACATCTTCCAGACCGGGCTTGATGCGGGTCCACTCAAGGCCTGAGCGTTGGCGGAAGGGTTGGATGGCCGTCTCCAGCGTGCCGTGATTGTGTCCGCTGACGTGCAGCGAGAGGCCAAAGGGAACGACCATCTCCACCTCGGGAAGCTTGCGCAACTCCCGGGCCAGGGGGGTGAGGTT
>JBGGMQ010000647.1:0-7978 GCA_041287975.1 Verrucomicrobium sp.
CGAGGATCCCCCTGCCAGAGTGCACCCACCAGGTGTGGCACGGCTTTGTGCCAGGAATCAAGGCAGGGCAGGTCTATGGCTACCGGGTGCATGGGCCGTACGAGCCGGAAAAAGGGCATCGTTTCAACCCTCACAAAGTGCTGCTGGACCCTTACGCCAAAGCGATGGGACGTCCGCTGGTACGCTGGGGGCCCTCCCTGTTTGGATACCGGTCTGGCGCATCAAGGGAAGATCTGAGCTTCGACCGGAAGAACTCAGCAGCCCTGGCCCCGCTCGGCATGGTGGTGGACACGAGCTTCGACTGGGGCGACGACGCCCCGCCCCAGGTGCCCTGGCGTGAGACGGTGACCTATGAGGCTCATGTGAAGGGTTACACCAAGAACCTCACGGCATTGCCCGAGCACCTTCGGGGCACCTATGCCGGTCTCGCGTCGGATGAGTCCATTCATTTCTTGAAGGATCTGGGCATCACCACGGTGGAGTTGCTGCCAGTGCATCATCATCTGGACGACTCTTTCCTGCTGGAAAACGGCAGGACAAATTACTGGGGCTACAACACCCTTTCGTTCTTTGCCTTTGAGCCGTCCTATGCAGCCACCAGAGACCCCCATGAAGCTCTGCGCGAGTTCAAGGGGATGATCAAGCGCCTGCACCAGGCCGGCATTGAGGTGCTCCTGGACGTGGTGTACAATCACACCGCTGAAGGCAGCCAGCGGGGCCCGACACTCTGCTACCGCGGGCTCGACAATGCCTCCTACTACCGGCTCTCCCCCACCTCAGCAAGGTACTGCGAGGACTTCACCGGATGCGGAAACACGATTAACACCATGAACCCTGCGGGGCTTCGGCTGGTCATGGACAGCCTGCGCTACTGGGTGACGGAAATGCATGTGGACGGGTTTCGCTTTGACCTGGCCAGTGCCTTGGCGCGCGAAGCCAATGGATGGGACAAATTCGGTTCCTTCTTTGACGCCGTTGGCCAGGATCCGGTGCTGAAGCAGGTGAAACTGGTCGCGGAGCCATGGGATATTGGCATGGGTGGCTACCAGGTGGGCAACTACCCCACAGGCTGGTCTGAATGGAACGGGCGGTACCGCGACCAGGTGCGCCGCTTCTGGAAAGGCGTGGACGTGGCCAACGACGCCGCGTTCCGCTTCACCGGCAGTGCCGACCTCTACAACCACAGTGGACGACACCCTTATGCCAGCGTCAATCTCATCACCGCGCACGACGGCTTCTGCCTCCGGGATTTGGTGAGCTACAATGACAAGCACAATGACCGCAATGGAGAGGACAACCGGGACGGTGCCAACGACAACGAAAGCTGGAACTGCGGTCACGAAGGCGACCCCGCTCCCGAGGAAATCGTCGCCCTGAGGAAACAACAAGCCAAGAACATGCTGGCGACACTGTTCCTTTCCCAAGGATCCCCCATGCTGGTGGCGGGCGATGAACGGTGGCACACCCAGGAGGGCAACAACAACACCTACTGCCAGGACAATGAGCTGACCTGGCTCTCCTGGGACTGGAGCCCGGAGGCGGAGGAGATGCGCAGCTTCACGCGGGATGTAATTGCCCTGCGACGCGAGGAGCCGGTGCTCTCACGCAAATACTTCCTCACAGGTGCCTCCCCGGGCCCGGATCTCCCCAAAGATGTGATTTGGTGGAACCCTGAGGGCCGAGAGATGGAAGGTCGCGACTGGGAGGCGGGCTACACCCGCTGCTTCGGCATGCTGCTGCCAGGGTCTGCATTGAACCTGAGGAACGACGACGGAACACCGCTGTTGAGCAACTCTGTGCTGGTGCTGATCAACGGCCACTACGAGGATCTTAACTTGATCCTGCCCGCGGCTGAGAACACGGATGAGTGGACCTTCCGGTTGAGCAGCTGCCCGCGAGTCGCTCGTGAGAACGTGCAGAGTGGCGCAGAGATGATCCTTCCAGCGCGCAGTCTCACGGTGTACACGGCCCGGGTAGCAACGGAGTAATACCCTGAACCCGCGCAAATGAAAAACCGTCCGCCACCACGGCGGACGGGGAGATCAGCAAAACAAGGCAGCTCAAGCCCGCACCTGATCGATCGTGTTCGCGAGCATGTGCTTCGCGACTTTCATGCGTACGCTGAGCGGATGAAGATTGAGCGCCCTCATGAACTCCTCCGCCTTTTCCAGCGTGGGCTTGGGATCACCGGCGTGCGAGCGGCTGATGAGATTGTCAATAAGGTCGGCGGTTTTGACAGCCAACGCCACCTCTGAGGCGGCAAAGATGCCAGCAATATATTTGTCCTCTGCGGCGGAGCTCTCCTCTTTCGTTGCCTTCTGGCCGGCAGCAGGGCGGGTCAGTGCGCAGACTTCAGCCACCACATCCTTGCCGAATGCACTGTGCACGAGGCGCACATCCGTGGAGCTCTTCTCCAAAACATCATGAAGGAGGGCGACTACAGAGTACACCGGCTCCTCGAACTGGAGCAAATTTCTCACGATGCTGGCCACGCGGTAGGCGTGCTCAATTTCCGGTTCCTGTGGATTGGAACGAAAGTGGCCCTCGAACCGCTGATTGGCAAAAGTAGCGGCCTTCAGGACCTCGCGCTGGGTGGAGTCGAGGTAAAGAAATTGAGCCATGCCAAGCATGGGCCGAAAATTGGAGCGGGGAGAAAACTGGGAGAACAGGGTCATGACTCTCTGGGGGAAGAGTTAGCGAATCAACGAGCGCGTCCCTGGCGAGGGACGCATTCCAGTGAAAATCGCTCCCGCTCTGCCCTATGAGTGCAGCCCGGCTGAAAATACCACGGGGAGAGGCACAAACCTCCCCGTGGCCCAAGGCGACTACAGTGGTCAGGCAGGATGGCCCGGTGAGTCAGGCTTGACTGTTGGAGAAAGGTTCCCGTGCCCAGCGGCTTCTTCGTCTTCCTCCTTTTTCGGAGGACCTGAGATCTTCTCCGCAAGAGTCTGCACCACCTTGTAAAGCCAGGGGATGAAGAACACACCGATAATGGTGGCGGCGGTCATGCCGAAACATACGGCCGTGCCCAGGCTCTGGCGGCTGGCAGCCCCGGCTCCCGTGGAAAGAACGAGGGGCACCACCCCCAAGATGAAGGCCAGCGAGGTCATGATGATAGGCCGCAACCGAAGGCGGGCACCTTCCAAGGCAGCCTCTTCAATCCCCATGCCTTCCTCGCGGCGCACCTTGGCAAACTCCACGATCAGAATGGCATTCTTGGCAGCAAGACCGATCAGCATGACCAGACCGATCTGCACATACACGTCGTTGGTCAGGCCTCGAAGCCAGGCACCGAGGAAAGCACCAAACACCCCAATAGGCAGACCGAACAAGACCGCGAACGGCACGGCCCAGCTCTCATACTGAGCCGCCAGCACCAGGAACACAAACAGTAGAGCGAGCCCCAGAATGACCGTCTGCTGCCCGGTGGCCTGCTTTTCCTGCAAGGCAGTGCCGGTCCACTCATAACCGTATCCATCCGGCAGGTTCTCTTTCGCCAGATCCTCCATGGCCTGAATCACCTGGCCAGAACTCACACCCGGTGCACCAGTGGCAGTGATTTCTGAGGTCCGGTAAAGATTGAAGTGGGGCAGCAGATCCGCACCGGTGGTGGACTCCACCTTGGCGAAGGTGTTGAAGGGAACCATGGTGCCATCCGCCGAGCGAACGTAGATGCTGTAGATATCCTCAGGGGCCATGCGGTAGTTGGGCTCCGCCTGAACCTTCACCTGAAAGCTTCGCCCAAAGAGGGTGAGGTCATTCACGTAGAGGCCGCCCAAGTAACTTTGGAGAGCGCCAAAGACACTGTCGAGCGGGATGCCGAGGGTCTTGATCTTGTCACGGTCCAGTTCCACAAAGGTCTGGGGCACGCGAGTGCTGTAGAAGGTGAACGTCCGGGCCAGCTCCGGCTTCTGCGCGGCCGCAGCGAGGAACTTGTTGGAAACTTCCTGGAGCTCTTCAGGTGAGCGACCACTGCGATCTTGCAGCTCAAACTGAACGCCCCCGGCATTGCCCAGGCCCTGAATGGGTGGAGGCGAAGTGGCAATGATGAGCGCTTCGGGAATCTGGCTCACCTTGGCAAAGATGGAGGGGATCAATTGCGGCACTTGCTGGGCGGGATCTTCACGCTCCTTCCAGTCCTTCAGGGACACGATGCAGACACCCGCATTGGAGCTACGGGCACCGCTGAGCAGGTTGAGGCTGCCAATGGTGATCACATCACTGACACCGGGCGTCTCAGCAAGGATGCCCTCCACCTTGCGCAGCACTTTGTCCGTGCGCTCCTGCGAGGCACCGTCTGGCAGCGTGGTGACGACGAAGAAATAGCCCATGTCCTCATCCGGCAGGAAGGAGGTGGGAAGTTGTTTCAACAGTCCCGCCGTGCCGAAGTACAGACCACCCAGCAGCACGATCGTAATGATGGCATACCGCATGAGCCAACGGCAGGCGCTGACGTAGTGGCCCGTGAGACGGTCAAAGAAGCGGTTGAACGCTGCCAGAGAACGCCCGAGGGGCCCCTTGGGCGGCTGGCGGTGGCGCAGCAGCATCACACACAATGCGGGGGTGAGCGTCAGCGCGACGAGGGCTGACAGCAGCACCGAAACGGAAAGGGTGATGGCAAACTGTTGATAGAGCTTGCCGGTGATACCGCCCATGAATGAGACGGGCACAAACACCGAACACAGCACCAAGGCAATGGCGACAACCGGCCCCGACACCTCCGTCATCGCCTTTCGCGTGGCCGCGAGAGGACTCAAGCCTTTCTCAATGTGGTGCTCCACCGCCTCCACCACAACAATGGCATCATCCACAACAAGGCCGATGGCGAGCACCATGGCGAAAAGAGTGAGCGTGTTGATCGTGAAGCCGAGCGGCCCGAAGACGGCGAACGTGCCAATCAGGGAAACCGGGACGGCCAGCATGGGAATGAGGGTGGCGCGCCAGTTCCCCAGGAAGATGAACACGACGATAACCACGAGCACAAAGGCCTCTGCGAGCGTGTGCAAGACCTCCTCAATCGACGCAGTAACGAAACGGGTAGTATCGAAGCTG
Source organism: Verrucomicrobium sp. (assembly GCA_041287975.1). GTDB lineage: Bacteria > Verrucomicrobiota > Verrucomicrobiia > Verrucomicrobiales > Verrucomicrobiaceae > Verrucomicrobium. Next base: position 5,053 of record JBGGMQ010000647.1, read on the forward strand.
ACCTTGGCCTCCATGCCATTTGGGAAGGCTTGGGCAAGCTGCTCCATGCGCTGCTTGCACCCTTCGGCAGTATCAAGAGCATTGGCGGTGGGAAGCTGGAAGATGCCAATGAGCGCCGCCGGAGAACCATTGATGCGGCCAAAGCTGGCGTAGTCCTTGCCACCCAGCTCCGTTCTCGCCACATCATTCAACCGGACGACGGTACCATCCGCCAAAGTAGTGAGCACAATTTCCCCGAACTCCTCCGGCTGCACCAGACGGCCTTTGACGTTGACTGAGAACTGAAACTCCGTGCCCTTCTCCGCAGGCGGAGCCCCAATCTGCCCAGCAGCAGCCTGGACGTTCTGCTCTTGCAAAGCCTGTGAAACATCATTGGCAGTGAGCCCCAGCTTGGCAAGCTTGTCCGGCTGCAACCAGACACGCATGGAGTAGTCCTTCTGCGTGAAGATCTGCACGGCCCCCACTCCCGGCACACGAGCCATTTCAGACTGCAGGTTCAGGAAAGCATAGTTGTTCAGGAAGAGGTCGTCATACGTGCCATCTTTCGAACTCACGGCGAAGACCAGCAGCATGTCGGGAGACTGTTTGGTCACGGTGATGCCATTCTTGATGACATCTGCAGGCAGCTTGGGCTGGGCCCGGGCCACACGGTTCTGCACGTCCACAGCGGCATCATCAATATTCTTCCCGACCTTGAAGGTGACCTTGATTGAGGCCTGCCCGTCACTGGTACTGCCGCTGGACATGTAAAGCATGTCCTCAGCACCATTGATCTCCTGCTCGAGTGGGGTGGTGACGGTTTCCTCCACCACCTTGGAGCTGGCTCCGGGGTAAGTCGCCGTGACCTGGATGGTCGGCGGCGTCATGTTGGGATATCGCGCAATGGGCAGCGAATTCAGGCCAAGCCACCCGACCAGCAAGATCAGGATGGAGATGACCATCGCGAAGACGCGGCGGTTGATGAAGAAGTGGGCCATAGGAATCTCCGGTAAGAGGGTTATCTGGCCTCAGTGGCAGGTGCAGCTGCTGGTGCAGGAGTGGTTGGTTTTTCTGGAGCGGGCTGGGCAGCAGGGGCTGGCTTCGACTCCGGGCTTGGGGCGGGCGCTGGTGCGGGAGGCGGCGGCTCCTCGCTCGATTGCTGTGGGTTCACCACCATGCCAGGGCGGGCTTTTTGCAGGCCTTCCACAATCACCCTCTCACCTGCCTTCAAACCTTCCGTGATGATGAAATAATTCTCAAACCGGTCACTGGTCTTGACACTGCGCTGCTCCACCTTGTTCCCCTCCCACACGACCATGACGGACTGGGCACTCTGGGTGGTGACCACCGCGCGCTGGGGTGCCAAAATGACGTTGGGTCGCTCCTCCGTCATCGCACGCACGCGACCAAACTGGCCCGGCTTCAGCAGCCCCTCTGGATTGGGGAAGGCCACGACGATCTTGAGGGTGCCCGCCTTCGCATCCAGGGCGCGGTCCGCAAATTCAAACTTGCCCACATGCTCGTAAACGCTGGCATCCCCCAGCAGGAGGTGGAACTGCATGTCGGCACTGTGCTTCTCCCTGGCAGCGTCATTGCCCATGAAGCGGCGCTGAAAGCGGAGGAAGTTCGTCTCCCCCACATTGAAATTCACCCGCATGGGATCCGTCGTGGAGACCACTGCGAGCAGGGTGGTGTCCGAGCTGCTGCCGACGTAGTTTCCTACATCCACCAGGCGGGAGCCGATCATCCCGTCAAAGGGGGCGCGCATCTCCGTGTAGCCGAGATTGAGCTCCGCGGTAGTAAGCCCCGCCTGCTGGGCCAGCACATCCGCCTCAGCCACCTTGGCGGTGGAGCGGGCATTGTCGAGCTCCTGCTGGGCGAGGGCACTCTGCCGGACGAGGGGCTCAATGCGTCTTACATCGGACTGCGTACGGTCGCGCGTGGCTTCAGCCTTGGCCAGATTCGCCTTCGCCTGATCGACCGCGGCTTGATACGTTTTTGGGTCAATCTGGAAGAGAAGGTCACCTTTTTTCACATAACCGCCCTCTTGGAAGGGGGCTTGAATGAGAAACCCCGGAACGCGGGCCCGGATCTCCACCGTGGCAGCCGCGACCGTCTGGGCGACATTTTCCACGAAGATGGGCACGGTCCGCTGCTCTGCCTGAGCGACGATGACGGCAGGAGGAGGTGGAGCGCCCCCTTGCTGGGCCTTCTTCTTGCCGCAAGCGGCGGGCAGGATGGCCAGGCCTGCCAGCAGGGCAAGGGCAACTCGGGGGCGGATCGCAGTCTTCATGATGGTGGGTGGATGCACAGAGCTCGCAGGGCACATTGAACGACAAATCGGGATTGGGCGGCCCACTGGCGGGGCGAAAGCGCTGATGAGGCCCACTGGCGGAACAGGCCGACGACCATGCCCTGCACGATCATCACATAGAGCCTGGCATCGCCAGGATGGAAGCAACCCGCACACTGGCCCGCGGTGATCTGGGCTCCCAACCATTTCTCAAACTTCAACCGACGTTGGTTGAAGCGTTTGTCCCATTCCTCATTGCGAACCGTTTCGAGCCCCTCTGAAAAGTAAATCTGCAACAGCGAGGGATCCCGGGCGGCGAACTCGATCTGGGCACGGATGGTGATCTGAAGGGCTTCCGCCGGGTCTGTGGCGGGTTCCGTCTCCGCAAGCACGTAAGCCATGAGTTCCTCCATCCGACGCTCCAGCAGCGCCATGAAGAGGGCATCCTTCCCTGAAAAGTACCGGTAGATGGCACCGGTCGCGTAGTCTGCGGCCCGCGCAATGTCCTCCATAGAGGCACCGTGGAAACCCTTGGCGGCGAAAACACGACCCGCGGCCTCGAGCACATCACCAATCTTCCGGTCCCGTTCGCGAGAGCGGCGGCCAGAGAGTTCCGGGGGTGAACTTGTATTCACGAAAATGAATACGGATTCA
>JBGGMQ010000648.1:0-5060 GCA_041287975.1 Verrucomicrobium sp.
CCACGCAAGGATGAGTCGCCACCCATGCGTTTCAGGAGATAGGATCACTTGGCACTCCGGTCCCGTTCCAGTCGAATGGCTTTGTAGTTCTTCGACGCAGGGCTGCGGTCTGACCAGTCGCCATCGTCTCCGCGATGAAATTCCCAGGCGTGGGCGAGAGCATAGCTTCCGCCGTCCCATGCGAGTGCCTCGATGTTCAAGTGGCCCCGGTCTCCATTGATAATGTGGAATCCATTCGGCTCACCTTTGAGCCGGTGCGAGGTCGCGGTGGAGGTGACCGAAAGCACGCAGTGCCTCGGATGAACGCCAGGCAACTTGACGGGCACGGCGTAGCTCAAATGAAAGTGGCCGGAGAGCACCAAGTCCACCCCCGCCTCATTAAGAGCGCCGAAGAGCGCCGGGCGTTTGTCGATCAAGTGGCGCCGCGTCCCCTGCGGCGGCGCGGCAGGAGGGTGGTGCACCACCAGCACCCGCAGTGCATCGGGTGTGGCGTCGGCAAAAGTCTTCCGCAGCCGGATCAACTGACCCGCGGACACACGGCCCCGCGACCAGTCCATGTACCAGCCCCCGGGTCGCGCAGAGTTGAGGCCAGATACCACCATCGTGTGGGCTTCATTACGCCACACGGGTTCAAGGTCTTCTCCAAACACCTGCTTGAAGATGCGGAAAGGTTTCCTAAACCTCTCCAACACATTCAGGGGCCGTGGCATGTCATGGTTTCCTGGAACCAATAGTTGCGGATGGGGCAGGGTGGCGAGGAACTCCTTTGCCTCCGTCATCTCCCGCAACGTTCCCCTCTGGGACACGTCGCCACTGATCACCACCAGATCGGGGTTGGCCGCGACCACCGCTGCATGCAGCGCCTTGGGGCGGTCAGGCGGGACCGTGCCGAAATGCAAGTCAGACAGGTGGACCAGTTTCATGCCGCGGCGGCGACGGGTGCTGCTGCCTTCGCCGCCGCAGCTGCGGCTTGTTCTTCAGCCACCCTTGGGGCCAGCACATGCACCGCTTTGGGCTTCAGGCGAATCATGAAGGGCACCCGAAGTTTGTCGATCTCCCCGTCCCGCATGACCGGGATCCGGCGCTTCTTGCGCACCTCCACCTGCAGTTCCGTGGTGTGTATCACGGTCAGTTCCTTGTCCTCCTTCCAGCGCCCCATAAGCCAGGCCAAAGACGACTTCAACAGTCCCCAGCGAGTCTGGTGGGTGGAGATGTAAACGGTGAAGTAGCCCGCATCCAGCGAGCGACGACGCGGGATGATGCCAAACAGATCTTCATAGTCATTGTTGGCCATCAGGGCGATCCGGCTTCTCCGGTGGATCTCCTTGCCCTCGTCATCTTTCAAGATCAGGTGGAGCGGTGGGAAGGTAGCCGCGTCACGGATCGCGGTCATACCGGTCCTCCATGACTTCACCAGCCAGTTTCCGTGATATTCCTTCTGCCCCATGGCCAGGGCCGGGTAAAATCCCAGCACCACCACACAGAAGAACAGGCTTCCGTCCACATCCAGCAGGTCCACTGCTGCCACCGGGGCTTGGATGAGCTGCCTGGCGGCCTCTTCCCAGTCCAGGTTCATCCCCACGTCGCGGGCGGCGAGGTTGAAGGTGCCGAGCGGCAAAATACCCAGTGGCTTGGCGCTCCCGGCAAGCACGGTCGCAGCCGTGGCCACCGAGCCGTCCCCTCCGCCGATGATCACGGCATCACTGTTCCCATCGCGAGCGTCTTCCAGCGTGTTCTGAATCTCCGCTCCGCGCACCAGTCGTACGTCTGGCTGCGCACCCAACTCGGTGAAGATCTCTTCCAGCCTCTTGGCCACCACTTCAGGCCCCAAGTTGGAAATGGTGCCGGACTCCCGGTTGAGGATGATAACGGGGCGAGTCCAGCGGGGGGCGGAGGTTTCAGGCATGCAATAGGGGGCGGAGGATCTGGCTGGGAGGGTGCGGCGATCTCCCCGGATACGTCGCCCAGGCGTTGGCTGCGCTCTTTCATCAAATGCTTGTGTTGAAATTGTTAGCGTCTGCCAAATGACGTGGTTGCGAGTGAGCGCAGGGCCATCATGCAGCTTCGGGCAAAACTATCCGGAAGGATAGCATGGCTCCATGGCGAAAATGAAACGGCGGCAGCAGTTGACAGCTGGCTTGTTGCAGGTTCAATCGATCACGAATTTTCTAGCAAGGCGATGCGCCAAATGGTGCCCGTCTCGAACGTTCTTCAGTCACCGAAATTTCAACTTTCTCAGAGCGACACATACGATGAAAACCATTGGCAGTACGATGTTCTTTTTTGGAGTGGGTTCAGCAGTGCTTCACTTTCTCCACATGGAGTTCATCCTCCTGACTTGGATCGAGACTTGGGGTCCCGGCGTCGCCTGGGCCATCCGTGCCGGTCTGGCCGTTGTCGGTGGTATCCTCTGGTTTATGAGCCGGCACGAGGAGTAGCAGTCTTCCCTGAACAGCAGGGGAGGTGATCAAAGTGGCAGCGGGTGCGACGTATATGTTCACCCGTCTCTCGCATGCACCGCTCCTTTTGCCACCCGTCCCGAGCCCTCGCCACGGCTGCTGTCCTTCTCCTGGGCGGCATTCATGTCAGCCCTTGTCAGGGGGAGACAAGAATCTCCCGCGATATCGAGTTCGCCAGGGTGGGGGAGCGCCGTCTTCAACTGGACTTGTACCTTCCCGAGGGCAGTCCAAAATCGCCGCTCATCGTATACGTGCACGGTGGCGGCTGGCAGGGGGGCTCAAAAGATGACATGCCTCTCGGCAGGTTGGTCGGCCTCGGGTACGCCGTGGCGAGTGTGGACTACCGCCTCTCGACTGAGGCCGAGTTCCCGGCCCAGGTTCATGACTTGAAGGCGGCGGTGCGTTATTTGCGCTCGCATCGTGCTGATCTTGGTCTGCCAGGTGCCACTGAGATCGCCATCGTGGGCAGCTCCGCGGGCGGGCATCTGGCCGCACTTGTGGGGGTGTCCAACGGGGTGAAGGAACTCGAAGGCTCGGTAGGCGATGATCTCAAGTCTTCCAGCGACGTTCAGGCGACGATCAGTCTGTTTGGTGCCTCGAACCTTCAATCGATTCTCGGGCAGAGCACCCCACAGGGGCTGAAGATGCGCCTGCCCGCACTGCAGTTGCTCCTGGGAGGATCACCCGAGGAAAAACCTGCCCTGGCCCAGTTGGCCAGTCCGGTAAATCACCTTGATGCCTCAGATGCGCCGTTGCTCTTGATCCATGGCGATGCTGATCCTCAAATGCCTTTTGCACAATCCAAGGAGTTTGAGGCCTCTGCTCAAAAAGTGAAAGCACCCGTGCAACTGGTCACCGTCGCGGGCGGCAAGCATGGCGGAAGGGAGTTCTATGACGAGTCTCACACGGCATTGATGGCGAATTTCCTGAACCGGGCGGTGGAGACGTCCCAGGGCAAGTCCCAGGTGAAAAAGGCCCCTGTCCCCTCTGAAGCTGACGTGGCCTATGGAGCCCATCCGCATCAGGTGCTGGACATCCACCTGCCTCCACCGTCTGCTGCCGCCCCATACCCTGTCTTGCTCTGGTATGGGGGCTTGTGGAAGCCCACCAGGAATGTGCCGGATCTCACGCGGTTTCTTCCTCAGGGCATCGCTGTCGTGGCGGTGGGTGTGCGCACGTATACCGACGCCGTGGAGGACAAGGTCAACCCACCTGCGACCTATGTGATGAATGATGCCGTGAGGGCAGTGCAATTCATCCGCCTGAATGCCGCCAAGTGGCACCTCGATCCCAACCGCATCGCCGTGGGTGGCGGCTCGCAGGGGGCCTTGCCTGCCCTCTACGCAGGCTGTGCGCCAGATCGTGCCAAGCCTGATGTGGCCGATCCCGTCGAGCGCATTTCAAGTCTAGTCACCTGCGTCGCCGCCTATCGGAGCCAGCCCTCAATCGATCCCGTGCAGATGCAGCAGTGGGTGCCCGGTGTCATGTGGGGTGCGCCCGCACTGGGGTTTCAGTTCGAGGACTCTCTCAAGAGACGTGAGGAGCTTCTGCCGGTCATCCGCCAGTGGTCGCCCGACGCCCTCCTTCACCCGGGCGCAGCTCCCGTCTACTTTGAGAACAACTGGGGGCTGGAGCAGCCCGTCGGCGTGAGTGAGATGGACTACAAGGTCCACTCACCCGCCTGGGGCCTCGGTTTTCAAAAGCTCGCTCAAAGCTTCAAGGTGGAGTGTCATGTGAAGTATCCCGACCATCCCACCGAAGGCTACGCCGACATCTGGGACTTCGTGAAAAAGAAGCTTGGGCGATGAGGTAGGCTGCCGACCGCTATTTGAAGTTAGGTCCGGTGATTTCGCCGTTGGAATTGCGGTAAACGATGTTGCCGGCCGGGGTCACATACTTGGTGCCGATGATTTGGCCACTGCTGTCCCGGTAGGTCGTGTTGGAGGCGTTTTCTGTCGTCGTGGTGCTTGAGGTCGTCGTGATCAAGCCTTTTGCATTTCGCGTCACCTCGTTGCCAGAAGCCATTTTCTGAGTGTTGCCCAGAATGCGACCACTGCCATCGCGGTGCGTCGTGGTTCCCGTGTCTTTGTTTTCACTGGAAGTCACCACCACACGGCCTCGGGAATCCCGGGTGATGATGGTGCCCGAGGGTGTCACTTCGGTGTTCTGGGAGATCTTCCCCGAGCCATCACGAACCGTGCCTTTCATTCGCGACAGCGTCGCGATGTTGACATCCAGATTGCCTTCTTTGATGCCGGTGACAGCCTTGGGCTTGTCAGCAGCTTGCACCAGTGTGGCCGCAGCCACTACAACAGTAACCAGGAGAGTTTTCATACCAGTGGGTAGATGACGAAATTGTCGCTCGCCTGAGATGAAAACTCCAGCCAATTTATTCAATCTGTGCCCGAATCTCTGCCTCCAGCCCCTCCATCTTTTCGTGAAGCTCTCAAATTCTGGCTCAAGCTGGGGCTCGTCAGTTTTGGTGGACCGGCCGGGCAGATCGCGATCATGCACACGGAGCTGGTCGACCGAAAAAAATGGATCGCGGAGGACCGGTTTCTGCACGCGCTGAATTTCTGCATGCTGCTGCCGGGGCCGGAG
>JBGGMQ010000649.1:0-4040 GCA_041287975.1 Verrucomicrobium sp.
CTCCGTTGGGAGGGCTGGCGGGGAGGATGATCCTGATTCTGCCAACAAAGGCACTGAGGAGGTCTCGGCCTCGGCCTTAACGGGAACAAGTGCGGGCACTACAGCTGGCCCGGGCGCTGAAGCGACGGGGGCCACTGAGACGCTCTGCTTGGGGTCAGCGGCAGAAGATTCCGGTGCAGGAGTCACCTTGTCGACCCCAGGAGCGGTCTCTTCACTCGTCGATTTGTCTTTTGTCTCGGCGACAGGCGTCTCGAGCTCAGAAGTCTCCACGATTGGAGGCAGGTCGAAAGCGGACGAGGTCAATTTGACGGGAACGGCCTCCAATACTGGAGCCGCATGCGAGGACGATGATGCCTCCGAGGGAGATGACGGAGGCGTGGGCTTTGGTTCAGTCGAGGGAGCGCTCTTCGAATCTGAAACCGGCGTCGAGGGGCTGACCGTCGGGAAAACCTCTGAAGCAGGAGGAGTCAACGAAACTACCGGACGAATGGCAGGGGGCGACACCTCTGCTACAGGAGAACTCACAGCCTGGGCAACTTTCGGTTCCGAAGGCACAGCTGCGGGAGTTGGAGCCACGGCGGCTGGGATCGCGGGGGCCGAAGAAGGGGTCGAACTGACCTTAAGAGGCGTGCTCAGCACCCTCGACAGGGGCGAGGCTCCCAACACTGGAGTGGCGGCGGCCGCCGCTACAGGGATGTTCGCTCCAGGACTGGCTGGAGTTCCCGTATTGATGCGGACCTTGGGCCCGGAAATCTGGGTCTGAATCGGTGCCTGGGGCAGACTCTCAGAAGCAGGCGTATTGAAATCAGGATTGCCCGCAGGCGTGGACGGTGCAGGCTTCACTGCGGCGGCCTGGAGGCTGGCAGGGAGCGGGGGCAAAGGAGGAAGTGCCGGACGAGCCATGCCAGTAGGCATGGGTGGCAGGGGCGAAAGTCCGCCCTTGTTCGACTCGGGGGCCGCCACGGGAGAAGGTGCCAATGGCGATACCACCGATGGCTGCGAAGCGGGGGGTATCTGAACTTGGGGGGCTGCGGGAACCAGGTTGTGCGGCTGGGCAGGGCTTTCTTCCGGAGCTGCTTGCCGCGTCTTCGGCTGTACGGCGTAGGTGTATACCGGCACTCTCTCGATAACATCCCCACTGGCATCCACACCAGGTTGCCCCTGAGGAACGGCACCCTTGGGTTGAGGTCCGTGGTTGATACCCGCCAATGGTTTGACACCCGAGGAAGTCTCGTGGCTGTGGCTCGTTGCCCGTTGAGTGAAAGAGGTATCCGTTTCCTGGAATCGGGAAGCGCGGGATGCGCCCGTGCCTGGAGAAGTCGTCCGGAGACGCTCATCCCTCTGAGGGGGCATTGTCCGAGGGGTGACGGTGTTTCTGGCAGCGGGCGGAAGGTCGTCTTCAGGTTCGACAGGTTTGATGGCACCGACCGTCCGCAGGAGGGACTTCAGCATGCCAGACGCTCCTTTTGCTGCGGGTTTGCTGCTGGCAGCACTCTTTCTCTCCACTGGCTCATCCCGCAATGAGCGTGGGGAGGAGACGCTGGGATGAGGCTGGGTGGGACGGGGGGCCACAAAAGTGCCTGATCCCCCACCCTGCTGGCGAGGGGCTCCCCCCGGTGCTGGAGCATCATCATCTGACAGACCACCAGAAAAGGCATTCCCCGTGAGACGGGGACCTTCCTGCTCAGCCGCCACGCCGACAGAAGTGGACTCCAGAATGCCTGTGAGCACGGGGTGCCCGACTCGCCCCGCGGGTGGATTGCCCATCGGAACAGGCTTCTCCGTGGGCTCCATAAGGAAGAGGCACTTGAGCGGACCGAAGCTGAGCTTGTCTCCGGGATGGAGCACGCGCTTCTCCGAGCGCACTCCATTGACGAACGTCCCTGCCTTCGAGCCAAGGTCGCGTACTTCGTAGTTCCCCTGACGGTCGCGCACAATCACTGCGTGTCGTGAAGAGATGCGCGGGTCATCGACCACGACGTCATTGCCTTCCTGCCGGCCGACTGTCACCTGCTGAGGCAGAGGGACTTCGATTTCCTGTTCGTCGTCGAGGATGAAGATCAGTTTCGCCATTCCAGCCGGATTAAAAATAAGGTTTTCCAATCAAAACGCAGGCACCGCAAGGAATCAACCTCCCATTTGGAAAGCTCGGGCCAAAACAGCCGTGAACCTCAGAATTCCGGCACAAAACACACACGCAGAGGGTGAAGCAGCTTTGGTTCCCACCTGCGGTGCTTTGTGCAGATTCCTACAAAACCGGGGCGTCCAGAGAGAGGGGTGACACTTGACCCTGACCATAATGGCTGACAAAACAATCGATGCATGGGAAATGATGAAAAAATGTATCAAATTCGGGAAGGGTTGAGAAATGTGGATTTTGATCGGGTTCAAGGGTGGCTGAGCCGCTCCTACTGGACGCCCGGCATCACCCGGGAGCGCATCGAGCACGCCGCCAGGCATTCCGCGATGGTGATCAGCGCCATTGCCCCTGATGGCACGCAGGCGGGATTCTTAAGAGTGGTGTCTGACAAGGCCCGATTCGCCTACCTGTGCGATGTCTGGGTGGATGAGGGACACCGTGGCCATGGACTGGCCCGACAGATGGTTCAGCATGTCCTGGATCATCCCGACTTTGCCAGCATCAGCACCTGGACGCTGGGCACCAAGGACGCCCAGCAAATCTATGCGGTGCTCGGCTTTCGCGATGTGCGTGAGGAGGGGGCGTATCCCTACACCTGGATGGTGCGCCGGAAGGAGTAGGAACGGCAGAGAACAGAATTATTTGTAATTGCATAGAACTTCAACTTGATGTCTTAGCCCCTTGTAGCCATGACCACAGACCCGATTGCTCCATTTTCGATTCGCCGCGCCACTGCTGAAGATGCAGCGGACTTCCTGAAGCTGGTCGAGGCTCTGGCAGAATTTGAGAAACTGGATCCTCCAGATGAATCGGCTCAGGCGCGACTGGTACGGGACGGCTTTGGGCCAAGACCGAAGTTTGAAGCCTGGCTTGGCTTCGTCGCGGAGTCAACGGAACCCGTTGCCTACGCCATTTTTCTGGAGACGTATTCCAGCTTCCTGGCGCTGCCGACCGTCTACATCGAAGACATTTTCGTCGCTGAATCTTTCAGGAAACGAGGGATCGGTGGGGCGCTTCTGAGCAAGGCCGTAGGCCTCGCGGTGGAGCGCGGCTGCGGCCGGGTGGAATGGACGGCCCTGGACTGGAATGTGAATGCCCAGAAGGTCTATGAAGAAAAGCTCGGCGCACGCCGCATGAGCGAATGGTATTTGTATCGCATGACTCGTCGGGAGATGGATGCGTACGCGGCTGGGCGTGCAGTTGCGGAAGATCCATCGCGTCTCACACCCTGAGAGTGGAAGTTCCGCTTGGGCACTGGCAGGGGGTTCAGGACAGTAAAGTGATCCAGACTCCGTAGTTGTTTTACAGGACCAAACGCTTCACTTCACCTTCCTCGTCTCATGAAGATTCACCCCTTTCTCCTCACGATTGCAGGAGGTTTGCTCGCTGCTTTTGCAGTTGCCCAAGAGCCTTCAGCGCCCGCACCGCAACCCGCTGCCTCTTCAGAGCCGGGCCCTACCGTGGCACTGCCGCCAGCAAGGCCCAACGTGCTGTTCATTCTGTGCGACGATCTGCGATGGGACCACCTGAGTTGCGCGGGACACCCGCACCTGAAGACGCCGAACATCGACCGACTGGCCAAGGAGGGGGTGCGTTTTCAGAACGCCTTTTGCACCACGTCCCTGTGCTCCCCCAGCCGGGCGTCCATCCTCAGTGGCCAGTACGCGCACAAGCACGGGGTCAGGGACAACTTCACAGAGTACCCCAAGGACTTGCCCAGCCTCCCAGGAAACCTGCAGCAGGCGGGGTATGAGACAGCGTACATCGGCAAATGGCACATGGGTGAGGATAATGATGAAAAGCGCCCCGGATTCGACTACTGGGCCTCTCACAAGGGTCAAGGAAAGTACTTCGACACCGAGTTCAACGTCCAGGGCGAGCGCAAGGTGGTGCCCGGCTA
>JBGGMQ010000650.1:0-2859 GCA_041287975.1 Verrucomicrobium sp.
AACGCCCCCCAACCAAAGCAGTGCTGGTCAAGTAGCCCAGACGAGCCTATTTATTGGAAATAGAGAACTGAGAATCAAGACGCATACGCTTTGAGACCTTTGCCCCCTTCTTCAATGCCATCTGACTCTGCTCCGAAGCACTTGGCGTCCATCATCTGGACGGTCCTGGTCGTAGCAGCCGTCGCAACGGTCCTCTACCTCAGCCCGGAGACCCGGGAGGTCGCCCGCGATGCGGTGGCGGTGATGTTTGCGATCTTCACCACGCCCTTCATCCTGGAGACAACGCTTTTCGTCGTCCTGCTAGTGACGGTGCTCACGTACAACCAGTGGCGGTTGAACAAGGATGGTGAGGAGTGGGTTTACATGGTGACCCGTGAGGAAGATCCTGCCGACGCGAAAACGTCAGAGACTGACACCAAACTCCCAAAAGCCATCACACAACGTCTGCAGGGTGTGGTGTTGAAAGAGAAGCCCGCTCCGCTGGACGAGGCCCAGGCCGTGGCTGGCGTCATCGAAGGCTATCTGGAACTGGGCATGCCGTCCCAGGCACTGGATGAAATGCACCGCATACCCGATCTGCCGGACACGGTGGAATCCGCCATCCTGCGCTCTCGTGTTCTGGGCTCGAACCTGGCCACCGAGCCTGCGTTGTCCATGCTGAGGGATGCCGCCGAGAGGTTTCCTGAGTCCCGCCCTGAACTGGTGGTGGCTGCCCAAACGATGTTCCGCTGGCTGGAGAAACACATGCCCAGCCAGGTGAAGGCGCAGACCTCATGGCGCAATGAGGCTGAGGCGATTGCGCGGCTGACGGTGCCGCCGAAAAGAAAGTGAGATCGGGGGTGGTTGGAGGCTTTTTTAAGACAGGATTGACAAGATCTTTTTAGATTAACAGGATGGGGTTGTCGGATCTTGTTGTGAGCCGCAGGGGCTTCGGGGAGCGGGGTTAGACCACAGAGCACACAGACGGATTTCAGGGCGTGTCTGAAGAGGTGCTCTGGCAAAGCAAAGTAGTGTCAGGGCTTTAGCCTGACTCCGCGTCACCCACGCCTTCCAATGCCAGGATAAATCCTGGCACTCCTTTTATGCTCGCGCAGGCGCAGCTCCCGCATGGGAAGAACCAAGGAAAGACACGTCATTGTGTAGTTTCCTCGTCATCTCTCTCAAAGCCTGCGAAAGAATGTCTGCGCGGTCTTCCCTGTCGCCTGGGTGAGGTCGGCTTTGGAGATGCCACGCAGAGAGGCTACGAAGTCGGCGGTGTTCGCGACGTAGGCGGGTTCATTCCTTTTGCCGCGGTAGGGCATGGGGGCCAGGTAGGGGCAGTCGGTCTCCAGCATGAAGCCGTTAAGCGGGACGGCGCGGGCGCAGTCCTGGATGATCTGGCCGTTTTTGAAGGTGACGATGCCCGTGAAAGACACGAGGTGGCCGCGCTGGATGAGCGGCAGGGCCTGCTCCGGACCACCCGTGAAGCAGTGGAACACCCCGCGGAGGCGGTCGGACCACGGCAGCACCTGGGCCACGAGATCATCGAAGCTCTCCCGGTTGTGCAGCACGACGTTCAGCTTGAGCTCTGCGGCCAGTTCGAGCTGGCGCTCCAGCACGAAGGCCTGGTGTGATTTCCAGGAATCCAGCGTGAACCCCTCTGGAGGCTGGTGGTAGTAGTCGAGGCCGACCTCCCCTATGCCAACGACCTTGGGGTGGCTGGCGAATTCCCGGAGTTCCGTGATGAAGGAGGCGTCTTGGTCCTGCACGGTGTCTGCATCGCAGGGATGGATGCCCACGGTGGCGTCCACTTCCGGGTAGGTGTCTGCAATCTGAAGGACGCGGCGGGCGTCCTCAAGAGTCGTGCTGATGCACACGATCCGCTCCACCCCAGCTGCCCTTGCCCGGTCAATGATCTCGGGGAGGTCACTGGTGAACTGCTTGCTGGCGAGGTGGGCGTGGCTGTCGGTGAGCATCGAGGAATACAAATGATGAATTAGGAATGAGGAATTAGGAATGGAGAGGCGGAGGCCTGCACCGTTGTTGCCTGAACCCTTCCGGTCAGTTGCCGACGGATTTCACGCAGCGGAAGCCGGTGTGGTCGGCGCTGCTGTCGGGATCGTTGAACATGCGGGAGCCTGGCCGGTAGCCGGTGCAGTAGATGGGGCTGCACAGGAAGGAGCCGCCTTTGATGACTTTCTTGGGCAGGTCTGGTTCATTGGGATCATACCCCGTCGCGGGCCCGGGGGGATTGAGGACCGGGCTTTTGCTGAAGTAGTCGGGATGGAACCAGTCCGCGACGAACTCCCAAACGTTGCCCGCCATGTCATAGAGGCCGAATTCGTTGGGGGGGAAAGTTTTGACGGGAGCCGTGCCCTTGAAACCATCGGCGGCCCTGTCTTCTACGGGGAAGGAACCCGTCCAGGTGTTGGCCATCTTCTCCCGCTGGCTGGCGTTGTCGCCCCAGGTGAAGGTGCGACGCACCTTGGGCCCCACGCCGCCGCGGGCGGCATACTCCCACTCGGCCTCAGTAGGGAGACGTTTGCCCGCCCATTTGGCATAGGCCTCTGCGTCCTTCCATGAGATGGAAACCACGGGGTGATCCATGCGATCCTTGATGGAGGAGGCAGGTCCTTCCGGGTGCCGCCAGTCGGCCCCGTGCACATAGCGCCACCATTCGAGGAAATTATCCAGGTTGGCGGGGGCGACCGCAGGCGGAGTGAAAACGACTGAGCCCGCCTTGAGTTGATCCTCTTTGATCATGGCGCGGACGCGTTCCGGGAAATCCTCACGCTTGGGTGTCCGCTCCGCAGTGGTGACGTAGTTGGTGGCTTTCACGAAGGCCTCGAACTGGGCGTTCGTCACCTCATGCTCGTCCAT
>JBGGMQ010000651.1:0-6036 GCA_041287975.1 Verrucomicrobium sp.
CTCACAGGGTGGAGAGCTTTTCCTGCACGGCCTGCTGCTCGGCGGCCGTCAGTTGCACTGGCCTGAAGCTGGACGCATTGAGATTGTACTGGTACCACCAGGCCGCGGAACCTGCCGTCAGTCCGCCGATGCCTAGAAGCACGCAGCCGATGACGAGGACCTTCTTTTTCCAGGAGCTGCGGCGCTCAAGAGCCGACGGATTGACGGGAGCCGCCACCGGAACGTTTGGGGTATTCATGAGAGTAGGGGGTACACTGTCGTAGGCGATAGACAGGGTGGGTGGGGGTATGTTGAAAAAAAGTTCAAGGACACCAGACTGCCAGACATCAGACTTGATGTGCAACGGTCGGAGTATGTGACGCCAGTTCGGGAGCTTCCGTCCAGTGCCTACTGATCCCACACAAAACAAAACTACCCCTGTCTCAGGTCTGATGTCTGGAGTCTTCTCGTCTGGCGTCTGCGGCTCCGCCGTCCCTACCAATGCAAAGGGCCCAGCAGGTGCGCCGCCTTGGCATAGTTGGACTTGGCCAGGAGCAGTGCGATCGTGGCGGCTCCGGTGACAATCGTCCAAAAGGCGATCCAGGGATTCTTCAAGAGCTGCTCGGGCTCCAAACGGGCTGTCTCTTCCTTCATGGCGTGATGGAAGTAGGCGATGACCGCGATGACGATCATCGGGAACACGAAAACCAGGTTGTTCAGCTTGGGATAGACCGCCATGGCGATGCCTGTGCAGAAGCAGAACAGATTCGCGTAGGTAATCATCGCCAGGATCAGGCTCTTTTCCGTGTAAACCTGGAAGGACTTGCGATAGCGACCGCTGACGCTGACATCGCCGATGAAGCGGAATTCGGAGTAGCGCTTCCCTGTCATAAGGAGTGCGCCAAAGAACCACCAGGCGAGCACGATGGAGAGGGGCGGCACCTGATTGGGCTGCACCAAGGCGTAGTAGCCGAGCCAGAGGCGGATGGGATTGTTGAACGACTCCGCGATGACATCCAGAAATGCGCGGTCCTTCAGCCGGACGGGCTGCACGTTGTACACCAGCCCGCTCAGGAGGAGCAGGCCAAGCGCTGTCTGATAACCCCAGTTGAACCCAAAGGCCGCGCAGAGGCCGAAGGCGGCAACGATGAGGCCGGCCATCAGCCACCAGAGGTAGGCCACCTTCACCTTGCCAGCGGGAATGCCGCGCAGCTTCTTCGTGGGGTGGACGGCGTCAAACGGGGCGTCCAGAATCTCGTTGAGGATGTAGTTGGCCGAGGCCACCAAGCAGGCGGGGATCAGCGAGAGTGCTGCTGTGGCCACCAGCGCACCGTCCCAGCGGAAGTCGAGCACCAGCGCCCATGCCACAACGTGGCCGAAGAGGATGAAGATGTTCTTCAACCAATGGTCCGGGCGGCAGATTTTCAGGTACTCGATCACGGGCAGGGCAGTAAATAAAATGGGCCGTCCTGTTAACCACAAAGCAGGCAAAGGGCACGCAGAATTTTTCGGGCTGCTGGGAGTCCGCGCGATCTCTTATTTGAAGACCGTATCCACGCCCATGGCACTCTCCCGGGCAAAGCTGGGAATCCAGTGCGGCCGACGCCTGGCCACGACGCGGTAGATCAAGGAAAGCGTGTGCAGGGTTAGCAGCCGGTCCATGAGGCGGTAACCCCGCTGGCGTCTCATCAGCAGCTTGAACGCCCAGCCCAGGTAGCGTGCCTTCACCCAAAAGGGCTTAAAGTCCATCTTCACCCGGTAGCGGTAGCGGTCGCCGTTTTTGGGGTATTTTGCCTTGTAAGCTTTTTTGGCCGTGCGCAGGCGCGTCTCGATCTCCTCAGAGAAAGGCTGGAAATAGTACTCACGGGCCAGGGCAAGGATGCCGAAGGTGTTCGACATAAACTCGATGTCGTGCACCGGCATCCCTGACTCTTCTGCCAGGGTTTTCATCTGTTCCAGCTTCTGGAGGGAGAGGGTGGCGGCCCGGCGGCAGGCCTCCTTGTCCTGGACAAAATAGCCCAGAACCTTCTTCACCGAGTGGCTGATGAAGATATTGTGCCAGTAGACCTGTAGAATGGGGGGGATGCGGACGCGGCGGAAGAACAGCTTCTGCTGCGCGAACTCCTCCACATACAGGAGCTCGCGTATGACATCGTCTGAGAGGCGGAGCAACTCCAGCAGCGAGCGCCAGTTTGGGCAGTTTCTCGCCTGGGCGAAGTCGCGCACGGCTTCTTCCACGAGTTGCCGGTCCTTGAACACCCGCAGGGTCACGAAGGTGTTCAGCTCCGTCCAGACCGCTCTCTCCTCAAGCAGGGCCAGCCTCCGGAAGGGGACCCAGCCTCCCGTCTGGCACCAGACCATGAGGCCAACGAGGTTCTCCGCCTGGTCCAGCTCCCGGGCGTAGCGTTCATATTCCCAACCCGTGAAGCTGGGATACTCCCCGCAGCCCTCGTATTCGCGGCGCGTCTGGAGTTCGATGATCTTCCGCACCCGCGTGCGGAAGAAGTTCTTGTTGAGCGGCAGGTACCGGAAGAAATCGCTCTCCCCGTACTTCATGGAAACAATGAGCGAGGGGCTGTCCTCCACGCCTTTCAGCACCTTCACAAAAGTCCCGCGATGCCACATGAGATCGCCGATGCGATACGCCCCCACCGTCCAGGTGCGGAAGATCAGCTTGCGCGCATGCTTTTCAAACACGGGCAGGAGCGTTTTGAGGAAGCGATTCACCTGCTCAGGCTTTTTCAAGTAAAGCTCACTGCGAAACTCGCCCTGAACGTCGGGCGCATCCGATTCGCCAATGCGGAGAATGACCCCTGCGACCTCTGGGAAATCGGTGAGAAATCCATCCATGAGTGCCGCCAGAAAGTCCTCCACCGTCCAGCGCAGGCGGGCGATCTGCTCCCGCACGGCCGGCGTTGAACTGAAGACGTCCATGGTCAGGTAAATCTGGAGCCCATGGCGCCGCACGACGTCGAAGCAGGGGCGGAATTTCTCCCGCCATCTGGCGATGGACGCGCGGGCATCCAGCTCATACCACGGATGGTCGGCCAAGTGTGTGGCGTCATCCAGAGACACTGCATTGTACCCCATCGCGGCGGCCTTTTGGCAGAAGACATCCAGATCCGCCAGGATCTGCGCCCACTGTGCATCGCTCTCCGCCCCCTCCAGCTTCAGGTGATCGAAGGGGATTTTAGACCAGTTGATGGTCCGCCTTGGATAGCCGCGGAAAAACGGGCCGATGGCGTCAATGAGGAAGAGGTTCATCATGCGGACCTTGCAGCAATACCTGCCTCCTCCCCGGAAGGAAAGCCCAGGGTGCGCCCCGCCTCTGACGAATTCGTCACCACCCGACCTTCGCGTTACCCATCCCTTGACCCTCCCGGCTTATCCCTTATCCCTTTCCCCTTGACCCTCTGTGTATGACCGATACCGACATCCGTGCCGAAATGGCAGCCATCTACGCCGCCGTGGCCAGCCGCCCGCTGGAGCGTGCCTGCACGATGCGGACCGAGTGTTGCCAGTTTCATCTCACGGGGAAAACGCCCATGCTCACCCGGGGCGAGGCTGCCTATGCAGCGGTGGGTGTGCGGGCTAGTGGCCGGAAAAAACTGCCCCCACGTGAAGACGGTGCCTGCCCGCTGCTGGGGCAAAATGGACGCTGCATGATCTACCAGCACCGCCCTTTTGGCTGCCGCACCCATTTCTGCGCCGCCGCTGGTGGCCCCTATCCACGGAAACATCTGGCCGATCTGATCCAGCGCCTGGAGGTGCTGGATGAAAAACTCGGTGGTGACGGGCCCCGCCCCATCCAAGGTGCCGTCGGAGATGCGCTGGAGGAGCCGATGGGGAAGGGACGCGATTCAAAACAACGGGGTAGACGGTGAGTCGCAATGGCGCCTTGCTTCAAACGAATCGTCCCACCTTGCTGTGTCGTTTCGCCGCGAGGTCAGGTTTGGCGTCTGATGTCTGGCAGTCTGGCGTCTAACATCAGTTGCCTCGCTTGACGGATCTGGCATTGGTAAAGGCTGGCCATGGCTCGCATCCCGGAAGAAACCCTGCAACAAGTGCTCGCCGCCACGGATATCGTGGATCTGGTGGGGCGCTATGTGAAGCTGCGCCGGGTCGGGACGAACTGGCGGGGGCTCTGCCCATTCCATGGGGAAAAGACGCCCTCATTTTACGTGAACCCCCAGCGGGGTTCCTATCACTGCTTCGGCTGCGGCGTGGGCGGCACCTCCATCCGCTTCCTCATGGAGCATGATGGCCTGGGTTTCATGGATGCCGTGAAGCGTCTGGCAGATGCGGCAGGCATTCGCATCCAGGAAGAGGTGTGGGACGCCAATGCCGAGAGAGCCGCGAAAGTCCGCAATGGTCTGGTGAAGCTGCATCGCGAGGTGTGCAGCTGGTACCACCAACTCCTCATGAAGGGGCCCGTGGCGGAGGAAGCGCGGGCTTATCTGAAGTCCCGCGGGATCAATGCCGCTACTGCAAAAGCGTGGGAGATGGGCTATGCCCCAGCCTCCACCCAGCTGCTCATGAAGTGGGCGGCGGAGAACAAATACACGGAGAACCTGCTCGTTGCGGGAGGCATCCTGGCCCGGGGTGACGCCGAGTCAGGCAGGGGAGGGGAAGTGTATGCCCGCTTCCGCCACCGGCTCATGTTCCCCATTCGCAATGACTACGGTGAGGTCATTGCTTTCAGTGGCCGGCTGCTGGATTCAAACGCGAAGGCGGCGAAGTACCTGAACTCACCCGAGACCGTGCTTTTCAACAAGAGTCGCGTGCTCTTCGGCCTCGACAAATCCAAGCGCGCCATCATCAAGGCCAATCGCGCCATCGTTTGTGAAGGGCAGATTGACATGATTATGGCCTTTGAGAGTGGGTTCGAGAACGTTGTGGCCCCCCTCGGCACAGCGTTCACGGAGTTCCACGCTCGCATGCTCAAACGGCATGCGGAGGAAGTCGTGCTGTGTTTCGACTCGGATACAGCCGGGTATAAAGCTGCTGAGCGGGCCTTTGGCATTCTCTCTCCCACCGGCTTGATTGTAAAAGTGGCTCCTCTTCCCCAAGGGGAAGATCCTGATTCGCTGATCCGCAAGCAGGGCAAAGAGGCCTTTCAGGCGAAGCTGGATGACGCGCGGGATTTCTTCGATCACATGATCGATTTCGCCTCCGCCAATCGGAATCTTGGCGAGACGCGGGAGAAGACAAAGTTCGCGGCGGAAATGGCCGCTATGATTCAGCTGCTGGACAACAACATCGCTCGTGATGCGGCCATACAAAAAGTGTCCATCCGGCTGAACATGCCTGAGGCGGATTTCAGGAGGCAAGTCACGAGGTTGTCCAAGGCCGCCGCAGCGCAGCAAAAGAGCGCTACGCCAACACCAGGCAGACCTCCTGAAGATGAACTGCCTCCGCCGGATAAGCATACTCGGCAGCTCATCCGGCTTTCAGTCAGTTCAAAGGAAGTCCTGGAGATTATACGTAGTTTAGGTCAGCTTGAAATGTTGCAAGCGGCACCTGGGACTCAGCTTTTGGAAATGGTGTTCAAGTCTTCGGCAGACATTTCTACCCAAACGGGATTGGCAGCGTTTTTGTCCAGTTTAACACCTGAAGAGGAACGCGCATTTAGCAAGGTGATAGCGGAGCCACCCCAGCGCGTGTCAGAAGAGACTGCAAGGCACACCCTGGAGTTCATTGAATTTCAGGGTCTGGAAATTCTTTTGCAGAAGGCAAGGACTGAACTTCGCCAATCGGGCCATGACGCGTCTTCTGCCGCACGCCTCCTGGCCGAGACTGAGCGGCTTGGCCTGGAATGGCGAGCTCGTCGTGCGAGGCTTCCCAGCAAGTCTTCGGATTAATTTGGCGCGCTGATTTAGCGGGTGACTTCCTGACACCCTGCCAAAAGCCGCTGAAAACTGAAAACTTTAGACTTTAAACTCCTTCTCACTTCCTCCCACGTATAAAGATTCCTTGACCATAGCGTCCGTCTCCAGAAGATTCTCCCGCTACAGTCTTCATGAGTGCACCTTCGAACCCCCAGCATTCGGATCTGAA
>JBGGMQ010000652.1:0-11642 GCA_041287975.1 Verrucomicrobium sp.
GGTGTCCTGCTCAGCCGCAGCGGACTCACCCGGCTGGTCGACCGGCTCGAATCGGAAGGACATTTGCGTCGCGAGGCCTGCGCTACAGACAAGCGAGGCTGGCATGTAACCCTGACTGAGAAAGGGCTGGCGCTGCTCCGCACGGTTTGGCCTGTCTACGCCGCTGCACTACATGAGGAGTTCTTTTCCCGCCTGGCACCGGGTGATGCCGAGACGCTGAATGGCATTTGGTCCCGATTCGACGGGCCGCCAGGGAGCTGATTAGCTGCTCTATGGATGTAAAAAGGCGAGACCCTCTTCAGGTCCCGCCTTGATGCCAATCTTCGAGATGTTAACAGTGGCGTTACTTCTTGGGAATCTCGTTGAGTGTGTAGTATCCCACGGGATGCAGCACAGCTTCTCCGTCCTTTGACTTCACGCCAGGCACGTCCAGTTGATGCACGTGGCCGCGGGTGAGGGGAGTGATCTTGAGCTGGACGCTTTTGCCATCTTCAGCGACCTTTGCCACTTCCACCTTGGGCAGGACTTCATCCACCTCAGGGCTGCCGTAGCTGGACTGCCAGATGTACGTCCAGGCGCGCATCTTGTAGTTGGCGGCATCACCAGCCGTCGCAGCATCGACAGGTTTGGTGAACTGAACTTCAAAGCCTTCCGGAGTGGCCTTGATGTCCTGCATTTCGAAGGGCGTTTTGCCCGTCCAGCGAATGCGCTCCAGATCAAAAGGCTTGCCGCCGCGGGCACCCCAGCCACGGTCTGAACCGCCCACAAACAATACGCCATCGGTGGACATCCGCACGCCGATGGGGCCGCTCTGCAGACCCTTCAGGAAAGGGAATACGCAACCCTGTTTGACGCCATTCACGGTCTCGAGCGTCACACGATTGAGCACGGAGAATGACTGGTCAGCAATGATCAGCTGCTTGGTGAAGGGGCCGAACTTGCCGCTCTCATCCCAATCCCATGCCGTGGGGGAGTTGCCCACTTTGGCATGAGGCAGGATGACCGCCGGGGGCACAAACTTGGGATTGCGCTCGCGCTCCTGTACGATGCGGGTGCCGCTGACGCTCTCCAGGGGCAGATCGCCCAGTGTATTCTTGTCCCACCACTTGAGCGTTTCGGAATGGCCGTGGAAGGAGCCCGGTAGCAGTGGTTTCAGCGCACTGGAACCGTTCCACACACCTTGGTTGTCATCATAGTAGGTGATGCCATCCGGGGCAAAGCCCACACCGCCAGGAGAGCGCAAACCTGCCGCCGTGGGAACCATCTTGCCTTCCGGAGTAATCTGGAGGCACCATCCGCGGAAGGGGGCATTGGAATGGAAGGAACCCGTCAGGCACAGGGTGACCCAGAGATTCCCCTTGGGGTCAAACCTCGAACCGAAAGCGTATTCGTGATAGTCCCCGGTGATGTTCCAGTCCGCATTGACTGTCTCGAAGATGTCCGCCCGGCCATCGCCGTCCTTGTCCTTGAGGCGGGACACTTCTGGCCGCTGGGTGACATAGAGCCAGCCGTCCTTCCAGGCCAGCCCCAGGATCTCGTGCAGACCGGAGGCAAACCGGGTATATTTTACGGCGGCCGGATCGTTTCCGAAAGCACCGTCGACAATGAAGACGTCACCGCGGCGGGTGCCTACGGCCAGACGCTGCTCCGGCAGGAGATCGATCGCCCCCACCTCAGCGACAATGTCGGAGGGGAACGAAAAGGGCTCGATCTTGTAGAAGTCGGACTCCTGGGCAGGAGTCGCGGCAAGAGCGTGTGTAACAAGCGGCAGAGAGGCTGCCAGGGCAAAGGCGAAACGTTTCATCAGAAAGGAAAGGGTGGGAGAAAAAGGAAAATCCAGTAGGGTTCGAGGAATAGAATCAGCGGGCATTCCAGGCATAGTTGAAGGAGAGCTCTGCCTTGCCGTCTTTGAACTCCACCGGGAGCATGACTTCGGTCCTGCCGCCTTCCTTCCGCACCACGGGTTCAGCACCCTCAACGCTGAATTTGACGACCTTGTCCACCACGAAGTCTTTGCCCTTGATCTCCACGTTGCCGCCGGAAAGTGCGAGGAAATGGAGGCCGTTCACCGGGGCCTTGGCGGTCAGTGTCACGGTGCGCTTCAGCCTTGCGGTGCCAGACTTGTAGTCTCCATTGGGCTGGAACTTTTCCTCCACCTGCACCTCCTTAAACTGCCACTTGAAGGTGGGCTGCCGCTTGCCATCCAGTTCATAGCCGAGGAACCGGTAGGCGGGATCGCGGGGCTCTTCCTTCTTGTAGGCGGATACCCAGGGCGCGGACCCGGAGTCCAGGACTGCCAGTGAGCGGGTTTGGCTCAGTGCGGCTACATCGTATCCGAGGGGAGGCTGGTCCCCCGCGCCGCGGCCCGTCCAGTGGCGCTTGGCATCCATGAATGCGCCCTGCCAGACCATGTCCAGATTCATCTGGTCGGCGTCCCAGCAAAGGTTCACCCCGCCGGGATACCCCACAGCGATGCCACGCGGGCTGGAGCCTTTGATGAAGTTGCGGTAGATCAGCGCCTCATCCTTCACCACCAGCGGCATGCCCTGGTACTTCTGCTCGTCGGTCTCACGCCGGTCCGTGTTCGGCACCCACTCGGAGAGGGGTGTTTCCTTGAATCCGGGACCGGACCATGCCAGGAAGAACTCGGCTTCGCCGCCGCCCTGGAAGTAGTGAGCCAGGACCTTGTGCTCCCCCTTGGTCAGCTTGATCTTCTTTTCCTTGAGGTTGAAAGGGTGGATGCCGTCCTGGTTGATCACTTCATTGCCGTCGATGAAAAGGCGCACGCCATCATCACCACCCAGTACGAATTTGTATTCGCCCTCCCTGGGGCAGTCGAGCGCTCCTTCAAACTCGTAGGCGAATTTACCTTTCTCCTTGTTGAGGGCGATGTCGCACTTGCCAGCGGGCAGGGGACCGCCCGCCAGAGGGGTGAGCTTGGAGAAATCAGGCAGTGCCTTGAAGTCGCCCGTGTAGTAGCGGAAGTGCAGGTTCCGGATGGGCGGGATGGCCTTCGCCACCGTGATCAGGCCGTTCATCACCATGGCATGGCCAGGGAAGGTGCACACGTACGGATACTCTCCCTCTGCTTCAGGAGCGGTGAAGGTGAGGCTCCCTTTCTGGTGGGGATCCACCATGGGCGTGTGGGCGATGATGCGGGGATTCTCCGGGATCCACTGCTTGGTCATGCCCGCCTCACCCAGGTTCCAGGCGGCCAGCGCCACGTCCATGCCCTTGTCATTACCGCCCGCTTTGGGTTGGCAGACGACCACGTTGTGAGGAAGGTCATCTGCGTTGTCCAGAGTGATCGAAATCTTTGCTCCGGGCTCGGCAATGATTCGCTCCGTGTCGTACCGCATCTGGGCCGGGAGCGTCTTGATGATGACACTGACGTCCTTGGGGGCGTCGGCAAAGAGAGGCGCAGCCGTCGCCGCGGTCGTGGCTGCAAGCAGAGTGAGGACGGATCGATCGATTTTCATGAGGACAGCAGAGATGGCAAAAACAGCCACGGTTCCAAAGATGGAAAGTGGACAGATACCAACGTTCCTGAGCCCCCTGGATTTAGTGATTATCGTGACAAAAATTGTGGAAATCTGGCCAGAGCACGTGAACTGGGCTTAATGGATCAAGATCCGCCCTGGGGGGCTGACAGCAACAACTTGGTGAAAGTAGCTCGGGAAGGTTTCGATGAGCTTGCCCTATTGCATCGCCATCAAGCGACAGCGTTTGATGATCTCCCAGAAGTTTAGCTGACCTCCCTGCACCAACGCTCAAGCGCGGAAATAATGATCTGCCCCCGAACCTGCAGTGAATGGCTTGAATCCTTCTTCTAAACCAGGGCTGGCCGGATCAAGCAGTTCTAATCTTCGGCCCTTCCAGACGTCCAGTGAACCAACAATGTCCTTGATCCAGCTGAACAACACCTGCGGTTCGGTTTCCTCGCAGATGAAGATTCGGCCCAGCAGCAGTTCCTGCTCATGTTCGTCCAAGCTGAAAGTCGCCCCCTCCGTGCCACGTCCGAAGCAGTTGGCGGACAGGAGAGCTTCAAACAGTCGCGCCCGCTCTACGGGGTCGCTAGGGGCGGGACCGAAACTGCCATAGAGGTGTCCACGGATTCCATCGGGATCTGGCTCCAGGTGTATCACGATAGCGTCGCCAAACTGCAAGCTCAGTACGCCGTTGTCATTCAATGCAAGGTCGCCCATGCCGAGCAACCCACCCAAATACTGAAGCAAAAGGGGGAATTCCATAGGTGTAAATCTTCGTTTTTTTATGTCAGAGCTGCATCCTGCGACTTGGTCCAAGCATGATTTGGGATTAATGGGCCCAATCTCAACCAAGTAAAATAACTTGGAGTATAGGATTGAAGCTCGCTGCCCAAAAGACGGCAGTTTTTTTGGATTTTATGCATCCTTGGTTGGCAACAGGCATGCCCCGGCTTAAGGCGTTGACAGTCATCTGTCCTCATTGTTTCCAAGGCAAGGGCTGGACAGCCAGACTCCGCTGACTCCATCATGGAGAGGCTCTCGTGCAGCAAATTCTACGAGGTCGTGGCAGTGCTGGTTGGTACATCAGGTTGGCTGCCTACCGCGTCCGTCTTGCCCTTCAAGTCACCGACGGCGCCCGTCTGGAGTGGACCGCTAGTTCACCGCAGATTTCGGATCGCCCTCCAACTCTGCGATAAGCTTGTCAAGGTCTTCGTGCCCCCCCGATTGGGCGACATGGGTGGCGTCTATATTGAGATCCAGCATGAGTTTGTCCAACTCGGGCGTGGTGCTGATTTCGTGTGGAACATCTCGGGAGACTTCTGTTTCGTCGCGGTCATCCTGAGGGGAGAAGAAGAAGTCAAGATCGTTGTCGATATGTGAGAGTGAAGAGCTTTCCGAGAGGATCGTCGAGTGGCTGCTTCCAGTCTGAATATGCAAAGATGAATCTCTCTGTAACGAGTCCTCTAGAGGGTCTTCGTGGTCTGCTTCGTCCAAGGGAACTGTCAGGGATTGCAGAAGGGCTGGGCGAGGGGACTGAAGGGGCACGAAGTCGAATTGAGGGACTTCGCCGTCAACTTCGTCATCGTTGACCAGGGGATCCATCCGAAGTTGCTGAGGCGCCAATCGTGGGGAATCGAGGGGGAGGGGGACGGAGTCGCGTGGTTTTGGAGGAACGATTTGCGCCCCCGTCCTGAAATCCTGGGCAAATGCTGAATTGAACTTCACCACCTCGTCGTTCAGGACCGGGCCGTCCGTCTTGGCAAATTTCTGTTGGTCGGTACCTTTCAGGCGGCTGACAGTGCCACCTTGAACTTTAGCTGTAATCCCTTCCAGTGAAGATCCATCGGACTTGAAAAGCTTTACTGCGTATGCGCCGTCCACCCTCTTGGCCATGGCATAGGTGTTGTTTCCCAGGTCGATTCCCTGAAAAGTCTTTCCATTTACGGTGATCTCGGTGAACGTCTTAACCTGTCCGTCCACTTTTACGGTGGGAGGGGCTTCACCGAAGGCGATGGTGGCTTTGGCGATATTCATGGGTCGCTGTTCTGAAACGAAAAAAAGAAGAGGTGATACACACAATCTTCCCAATCGAGCATCGGGGTTACAGACCTGGAGCTTTTGTAAAATACCCGGATACCTGGCCGACGCCCACTGAATTGTCGTCATCACCTTTCCTGAGGCGCGGTCACAAACTTCGCTTGTCCAGGGTGTTGGCTGACAAGGCCGAGGAATTTGCGCAGTTGCTGCAATGGAGCCCCGCTACCGATTCAATGACTGCTTCGGGCCCGGGCGGGTGACGGAATCGTTGCCGCGCATGTCGTGACTTGATGCTCAAATCTGGCTATCGCGGCGGTGGCCAACCGTCCCGACCATCAGCCTCAATGCGCCACCGCTCTTTTCAAACCGTCTCCGCTCGCGCCACGGCTCAGGCTTTCACTCTACTGGAAATGATCGTGGTCATGGCGATTATATCGTTGATCGTAGCCATGGTGACGCCAGCTCTTTCGGGCCTGTTGGGAGCCACCGGGTTGACGGCCGCTGGCAACATGGTGACGAATATGGCATCGCAAGCCCGCCAGCTTGCCATGTCCAGGAATACCGTGACAGCTCTTGCCGTCGTGGGGGATTTGGGGTTGCCGGGAGATTTCAGAACTCTGGCCATCCTGCAGTATGAGGGGCCGCACCAAGGCTGGAAGCTGGCCACCGAATGGCGGCAACTGCCCCAGGGCGTCATTGTTGATTTCTCCAACCCAGACGTGTGCACCTTTGTCTCGCAATCGGGGGCGGCACTTCCGCTTGCTCCCGGGTTCCCAGACCCCGGCGTCTTGCCGGTGGAGTACCATGGCACAGGGCTGACTTTGTCCACCTGCCCGTTGCGGGTGTTCCTGCCCAATGGTGGACTGCAAGAGTCAGAAACTCCCGCGCGCATCCGCCTGGTGGAAGGGAGCAAGGAAAGCGACGGGATTGTCTACCACCACCTCACCCAAGGAGGAGTTCCTGGAAACTATTTCGACATCACCCTGATTGGTGCCACGGGGTTGGCCAAGGTCAGCCGCCCGGACATTCATGAATAGCAAAGCCACGTTACGGAATTTAAGCGGCGCATTCAGCCTCGTGGAGGTGACGCTGGCCCTTGGCGTGGTGTCCGTCGCGCTGCTGTCCATTGTGGGTTTGCTAGGGTCTGCGATGGATACCAGCAGGGTTGCAGGCAAGGACACGGCCCTCGCCGCAATGGGAAGCCAGGTCTTGGGAGAATTGCGATCCGTGCCGTTTGATGCCCTGGGGCAGGCTGATCCTCGCACGGCTGCCCAGAATGCCGCGCAGCTTCCCGAGATCATTGCTGGGGCTGATCTGGCAGAGTCACGGTACTTCTTTACGAATGAGGGGGTGCCTCTGGCCAGTTCAGGGGCGGATGCGCAGTACGAGTGCGTGGTACGGAAGTTTCTGGACGCAGATTCAGCCTCTGCGAGCAGCGATTTGACTCATCAAACCATCAACCGGCTGCGCGTCATCCTTCATTTCACCTGGCCAGTCTCCAGCAGCGCGGATCCTCTCCAGCGACCCGGTTCATCTCTACTCAATGCAAGCATCGCTCGATATTAACCGGGAAGCCAGGCAGCAGACCGGGTTCACTCTGCTGGAACTGATGCTAGCCATGGTCATCCTGGCCATGATCATGACTCTCTTTGGCTCCATGTTTTCGAGCACATCGAAGGCATGGCAGAGTGGCGAGGACAACGCGCAGAGACGTCGCAACGTGAGGGCTTTGGCGGACTTTATTGGCAGTGAACTTCAGGGGGCCTTGCTTCCGGTTCATGATTCAACAGCAGGAGCGAGGGCGAATTTGCAGTTTGTCATCAATCCAGCGCTTTCAAAGCTTTCATCTGCCTACCGCCATGCGGATGCCATCTTCTGGCAGGCACCCCTGGCCAGAGAAACAAGCTTCGGCGAAATCGCCGAGGTGGGTTACTTTGTGAAGTGGGATGGGGGATTGCCCATGCTCTGCCGCTTCTTTGTGAACCCTTCGACGAAGGTGGGAGGCGTGCTCAAGCCCAATCCCCAATTTCTTATCTACAACGATGCCGCCCCCGATGCATGGCTGAGCACGGAAGTGGTCGAGTCCGTTGTTCAGCCAGCCAGTGAAGCGGCCGGATTCAAAGGGCTCTTCGCGGAAAACGTCATCGGGCTCTGGATTCGCTCTTTTGGATTGGATGGTCAGGAACTGCCTCGCGAGTTTGACTCACGCACCGGCTATGATTGCAAGTTGCCGAGTGCGGCTGGCCCAGTCACTGAAAAGCGCAGACTTCCCGCAACGGTGCAAGTCTCACTGGCGCAGATTGACTCCAGGGACGCCTTCCGCCTGAAGCCCGTTGCCACGGAAGTGCAAGCCCTGGCTCAGAGTGTCAGCACAAGGGATGCCACGCAGTTTTTGGCCAGCCTGCAAACCGCCTCTACGGGTCGCACGGACCTGTCCGCCTTGCTGCCGGGGGTGCGCATTTACACGACCCAAATCAAACTTCTGAACGCTCGATGATTCCGACTTTCCTTCGCTCGCAGGCTTCCGGTTACCGGAGGGGCACGGCACTCATCATCACAGTCTTTTTTGTCGCATTGCTGACGTTGATGGTGGTGGCTTTTTTTGAATCGGCACGATCTGACCGGGCCTCGGCCAGCAGTCATCTTGATCGGAATCGGGCCGGGTGGCTGGCGCAGGAGGGCGTCGAGGCGGTGGTGGCAACCTTGCAGCGCGAGACCTCCGCGCCACGACGTCGCCCTGACGAAACGGACACGGCCTACACGGCACGCAAGCGGAACTGGGTGACTCAGCCGGGTGCACTGATTGTACCCGAGAATCCGCCTGCCGACCAGAAGCTGCTGGTCCGTCGGGTGGAGCTTTCTTCCGGCCTGCCCACCAAAGCGAGTCATGTGAATGCCATCTTCGATGCGCCGGATCTGAATGCCCCGATGATCTCCGAGCGCTTGTCATCCACCCGACTGATCACAGATCGCAAGGACCCTGCTACTTGCCAGCCCGTGACCATGCCATTGCGCTGGATCTATGTGCGCCAGAATGTCGCGACGGGTGAGCAGACTCTCGATGACGCAGAAGAGCCGCTTTTGACAGACAAGGTGCGACCTGTCGTCGGGCGCTACGCCTACTGGGCTGACGATGAGAGCAGCAAGATCAACTACAACCTCGCCTGGAAGCGGAATCCAGGCAACGCCCCCTCCGCGAAACCCAACCGCAACTCCACGTCGCACCCGAGTCGCGTCAACCTCATGGCGCTGAACCTGCCCGATGGAAAAGCCATGACGGAATCAATGGCTGACGCTCTTCATCAGTGGACCGTCTCAACTCCCGCCCGGCACTTTAACAGTTTCGCGGAAGCTCGCCAGCTCGAACCCGTTGCGCCAGGCGTCTCGGAAATGCTGGACTACAACAAGTTCGAGCTCACCCACTACAATCACGACCCCGATACCACCTTCTTTGGAGAGGAGCGCATCCTGCTCACTACGAACCGGGATCTGGTTCCGAGAAATCCTGACGGGACATTCGCCAGGAAGTTCATAGACATCATGCGGGACGATGTCTCGACCGAGGAGGCCGATCCTGGCGAGTTGGACTACCTTGCCGGTGGCCAGCAGGATTGGCTGCTGGACAAAACGGGAAAACAAATCGTGCCCAACAAGTTTGACGCAGTGGTGAGGGACCTCATGAGGTACATCAGTGAGAAGAACTGGCCGCTGGTGCCTGGCGTCAGTTTCAAGGACAAGTACTATCCTGGAACCGAGGACAGCGACATCCGGCTTGCCCAGATCGTCATCAACATCATCGACTATGTGCGCGCGAAAGAGTCGGCGAAGAAGTTCATTGCCCCCCTTCGATTTGCCGCAGGGCCAGATGGCAAATACACCCTGCATGCGACCTATGCGTATGCTGCCAACGTCAGTTATCAGGGCGTTTCCCGCTCGCCCTACGTCACTGAAGCTGGCATGTGGATGGAGAAGGATGCGGCAGTGCCCCCGACGCCTCTGCCGGCGGGCTGGCCCAAGACGGCCAACGGCACTCCGGAAACACTCTACAAGTGCTACTACAAATCGGAGTTCTACCTCCCGCCCCAGTACGGTGTGGACGAAGGCATTGACCTCGTGCCAGACACCAGCCCCAAACCGAAGGCCAACGAGTCCATGGGCTGGGTCATGGGTCTCACGGGAGTCAGCACCACGACGCCCATCTATTATTTCCGGGGTCCTTCGGGCAATCTCGTGAGCATGTCAGGTTCGTCGGATGCCGTGCGCATTTTCAAAGAGGATGTGTCTGGTGGCGAAGGTCCGAACCAAACCGTGCTCATGCCTGGCCGCAGGGTGGTGGTGACCAAGATGTTCTACCGGGACAAATCGTACGCCGAAAGGAAGACGGTCAACCTCCGGGTGGGGCTCATCTACTCCACCTCCAACGCCAACGGCATGCTGACCGTCCTGGGGAGGTGGCCACGCATCACCCTTTGCCCCCAGTTCGGGCAGATCAATCAGACCATGAGCGACCCTGCCAAGACCCCCATGGCGGACATGCTGACCTTTGAGACGGATGATCCCCGTGCCCATGGCCATCCCAATGACTGGGCTGCGAACACCTCCGGCAAGAACAGCCTCGGCTCGGTGAATTCCCGCTCCACAGTGGGCAAGCCCCCTTTGGCTGTCCAGCCACAACAGGATACTGACGTAGATGGGAAGATCACCGATGCGAGTCTCTACATGCCGCCCCCCAAAGGCACGGGCACGAACGATGTGGATCATGACAATGGGCGCATCGTCTCCGTGGGTGAGTTGGGCTATGTCGTGACGGGCAATGACACCAAGACGGGCGGCGTCCCCTGGCGGACCCTCCGGCTCCAGCCGAATGACTATGAAGAAGCCGGGACGCTTCCTGACTGGGCTCTTCTTGACCTCTTCTCCATTCCCAATTCCAACGGAAACTCCGGTGGCTCCATGCTCCGTCCCCACGACACCGCTGTCGGCGGGCGGATTAACGTCAATTCCCATGTGGAGCCCTTTGATCACATGACTCGCGACCGTGGTTTGCTGGCTCTAGTGGCCGGATCATCGTCTGTGCGACTACCTGCTTCTGAGATTGCAGGAAACATCTATCGTTTCTCCCTCGCGACAGGCAATTTCCGCGGGAAAGCGTATGGCTACCCCTGGAAGGCCGCACCCGTCGCAGGATCTCCCAACGCGTACGACACTCCGGGTGAAATCTGCGAAATCAAAGGCGTGGCGGACGGTGGCGAAGAGAGTGAAGCGCTGGTGCGTGAGATTGTGAGCCTAGTCACCACCCGCGGGGGCGTCTTCAGTGTCTACACCGTCGGGCAGGCTCTGAAGCAAACCCCGAGTGGAGGACTTACCGTCACGGCAGAGCAGCGCCAGCATGCCGTAGTCGAGCGGTACCTCAACAACCGTGGCACCGACAATGCTGCCGACGACGAAGTTCAGTTCAAGACCATCTACTTCAGGAACCTCAATCCGTAGCCTGTGGCGACGGAGGTGAAAAAACGGGAGACGCAAGACTTGAAGACGCAAGACATGAAAATGAGGCTGACGCACGCTTCATACCCCAGGCGTGAGCGCACCCCTGTCCAAGGAGCGGCGATATCCCCATCGCCGTTGGCCGCGATAGGCGGGCAATGGCGACAGTCTTCAGCGAAGCTCATCTCCTCTGCTCACCCAGGCGATCTGGAGATCGCCTTTCCCAGTCGCTGACGCGCGCATCACACGCCAAAGGTGAATTGCCCCGTCCAAGGAGCGGCGACGTCCTCGTCGCTATTGACCGCGACAGACAGCCAAATACGACAGTCACCAGCGAAGCCCATCTCCTCCGCTCACCCAGGCGACCTGGAGATCGCCTCTCCCAGTCGCTGACGCGAGCATAACACTCCCAAGGTGACTTGCCCCTGTCCAAGGAGCGGCGACGTCCCCGTCGCCGTTGATCGCGACAGACAGCCAGACACGACAGTCATCAGCGAAGCCCAACTCCTCCGTTCAACCCGCCCAATCCCTCACCCCTCACCCGCCGTCTCCGCCAGATCAACCCGCATACGCCCAACAAGAGCAAGACGGCCCGTGAAGGCTCAGGCACAATCGAAATGATACCTTCTG
>JBGGMQ010000653.1:0-3534 GCA_041287975.1 Verrucomicrobium sp.
CGCTGTTCTTCGTCATAACTGTTGGCACTACCAGAATGGCCATGGACATGGCAATGTAGAAAAAACTCGCCACCAGGCAAAGGGTGCCTCCAAAGCTGGACACGATCTTCGCGGAGTTGGTCTCGCGGAGGTTGGGCAGCAGTGTTCCCAAAGACAAGGCAAGCGCATTCAGACCTACCGTTACCAGCACCATGGATGAGACAAAGAACACGGCCCGGTGCAGCGGCAGCTTGAGGCTGAAACAGGATACAACTACCAGCAGGGTCGTCAGCGGTGTCGAGGCCACCAGGTTCAGCCACAGCTTCTGCCGGATCACTCGTGTGAGAGGGAAGGGGGCCAGTCCTAGAATCCAGAGTCTCTGTCCTTCCAGGCTGAACTGGGGAAAGACAAAACGGGTCGTGAGCGTGGACATCGCCAGGCAGCATACGGTCAGGTTCAGGTGGCTGATGATCGCACTCCAGAGAGGATCGCGGTAGTTGTACCCCAGGTTGCGCAGGTTCGAGGTGTAAATGAGAAGCAGGCCGAAGATGAGCGTGCACTGGCCCCACTGCATCGGTTCCCTCAGGAAGGTGCGGGCGTCCTTGCTGATCAGGGCACGAGTGCTGCGGCGCAACGGCAGCAACGAGCTTCGAAACCAGCCCGACCCTTTACGACCGTCAAAAGTCTGCATCGCCGTTGCCAGGTTGCGAGTCTCTGAATGCTGGAGCGTTCTGTTCCAGGACGGGTAGAAATACCGGTTGGCCAGCCAGGAGGTGAGGATCCAGCAAGCCAGCGCATAGCTCAGCAGCATGAGGTTGAAGAACAACGCACGCTGGGGAATCTCCTTGCCCGCAGAGATCGCCACTTCGGCGACCCAGGAGCTGGGCAGGAGGGGGTGGGTGCAGAATTGCGTGTGCCCGAGGATCTGCTTCACGTTGGTCGAAACGTCACTGGAGATCAACTGGCCCGACTGGGCCTGCTGAATCTGCACCCCGATCAACCCGATGAGGAACAGCACCACCAAGCCTGCCACCTTCAGCCACCATGGCCGGTAAAACTTCACCACCAGCAGGAGCAGCCATGTGCTCACGTTGGAAGCCACGGCAATGAGGCACACCACCGCGAGCAGACTGCTGAGGTAGAACAGGGGGCCCGCCCTGAAGACTTCCCCGAACCCAGCCAGGATTGGCGCACTCAGAAGGATCAGCCCCCAGCTGGAGATGAGCAGGCCCTCCACGGTCTTCCACATGACGATGCTGCCATGAGGCATGGGCAGGCTGAGGTGCCAGCCCGTCTCCTGCCTCCGGAAGAGACTAATGCCCGTGATGGCTGCATTGGACATGACCAGCATGAGGAAGAAGAAAAAGAACAGAAGGTAGAGCATCCGCTCCGTCAGCAGCGGGCCGAGAAGGGGGAGACTGTGGACAAAGGAAAGTCCCCGGTTCACCAGCAGGTAGGCCGCAGCCATGTACAGGACCATGAATGCGACGATGGTGACCGTCATCAGCCTTTTTTCGCCCAAATCATCCTTCAATCGATGCTTGAGGGCGGCGGCTTGCGCTCGGGCTTGGGCGAAGGTTGCCTGTGCTTGAGTCATTTGCCCATAGTCTCGCGTGCCAACCCGCTTCGGAGCAAGGAAAAGACGTGTACAAATCCCCGCGCAATGCAATTTTTACCAAGTGAGTGGATTTTCTTGATTTACGTAGGTGTTTTCGCGAAAAATGAGCGCCTCCCCCTTTTGCGGGTCTGAATCGCACTCTTCATCCTAACCGAATAATATGTTGCATAGTATCATAAGCCTCAAGCTGGCAGCCATGGTGGCCGCCCTTGGATTGAACACCGCAGAGTGGTCGAATCCGTCGCCCGAAATGACCGCCCAGGTGCAAAACCTGGCAACCGCGATGGCAGACATCTCCGCCGGCAAGTCCGACCAAGTTGGCAGCTCCGTCAACGACACGATCAAAAAGATCAAGGAACTTGCCGATACCAAGAGCGACAAAGACGCTCAGTTCGCCGTGGGTCTCTTCCTACAACAGAGCAATCAGCAGGGTGCCATGGAACAGGCGCTTGAGTACTACAAGAAAGCCGCTGCCCAAAATCAGCTCCAGGCGATGAACAACCTGGGTTTCATCATGGCCGCCTCCGGCCGTGAGCCAGAAAAGGCCAAAGAAGGCGTCGACTGGATTCAAAAGGCCTCGGACAAAGGCTTGAATGCCGCCCGCCGCAACATGGCGCAGATTCATCTGCGTGGATTGGCAGGTTTCAAGGCAGACCCCAAGGCCGCCCAGGCCCTGCTTGAAAAAGCCAGCGGTGAAAAAGACAGTCAGGCCAAGTTCGAACTGGCTCAGTTCTTCCTCGGCGGTGGTGGCAAGGAAAACCAGAACGACGACAAAGCTTGGTCCCTCCTCAATGAGGCCGCTGATCTCGGTAACCCTGGCGCACTCGCGTCCCTCGGCTCAGTGCTTCTCGACGGCAAAAAGGTCGGCGAAAAGACCATTACTGCTGACCCTGCGACAGCCGTGAAGAAGTTTGAAGAGCTGGCCAAGCAAAACAACGCCACGGGCCTCCGCATCATGGGTGAGCTTCACGAAAGCGGCCTCGCTGGTGTGAAGAAAGACTTCCCCCAGGCCCTTGACTACTACAAGCGCGCCGCCCAGGGCAATGACTCCATGGCCCAGGTCCGCCTCGCTTCGTTCTACGACAAAGGCGTGGATTTCGACAAGAGCGACAGCAATGTCGACGTGGCCCCTAACGCCGCCGCTGCTCTTGAACTCTACCGTCTAGCTGCCCAGAGCAATGTGCCTCTCGCCATCTACAACGTGGGCACCTTCTATGAAGAAGGCCGCAGCGTGGACAAAGACCCGACCAAGGCGTTCGCCTACTTCCTCCAGTCCGCTGTGAACGGTCTTGCCTACGGCATGCAGAAAGCCGGTGCTTACTACCTCAACGGTAGCGGCACCCAGAAGGACCCCGTTGCCGCCGCTGGCTGGTTCGCACGCGCTGCTGCTGCGGGTCTCCCTGAAGGTCTCCTTAGCTATGGCCTCGTCAGCGAACAGGGTCTCGTGATTGACAGCGACAAGGGTTCACCCTTCCAGGCCGCTGCCTCCTCCTACCTTGCCGCTGCTGACTCCCCAGTCGCCAGTGAAGCCGTGCGCATGGAGGCTCTTCTTCGCCTCGGCAGCCTCCACTTCCGTGGCCTTCTGGTCGCCGTGGGTGAGACGGCAAAACCTGACTACGAAAAAGCGTATGTCTTCTTCAAGCAGGCTCAGGAAATCGATCCGAAGAACGAAGTCGCCAAGAGCGCGATTGATGCTGTCACCAAGGGCAACAAGGCTTTGACCCAGGACAAGATTCAGAAGGCTGAATCCACCATCGCCTCGATGAAGGCTGACCGCGAAGCCCGCAAGGCCAAGGCCCAAGCAGAAGCCAACAAGGCTCCTGCTTCCGCTGCCCCGGCTCCTGCGGCTGCACCTGCGCCAGCCGCAACTCCTGCCGCTGGCGGCGCTCGCAAGCCTGCGACCCGCTAACCTTTGAGGCCTAAGTCCTCTCTCCTGG
>JBGGMQ010000654.1:0-3166 GCA_041287975.1 Verrucomicrobium sp.
CGCTCACCGCAGCAGCGGACGTTGTTTCATCCAACACCCCCGTGGAGGTGACCCTTGCCACCTCCGATCCCGACCGCCCTGCTACGTATCGCGCGAATTTCGACCTTCGTCGTGTAGAGCCTCGCGGCGACCACCTGGTGAATGAGGATTCGCGCGTATGGTTGCTCGTTGGGGCGGCGGCGAAAGTCAAATAGTTCGACATGGAACCCTTCAAGTTGCATCACCTGGCGACGAAGGAGCTTTGGAGTGCGGCGAGAATCGCCGCTTTGAGAGGTCTGCCATAGTGTACAACCGAATTGGCCCAGCGGAGTTTTTGTCGCAGCGCCCTCATGTCCGGAGGCGACCTATAGTAGTTCGATCCTCAACAGCGGGCGCGAAAGCGGCGGTTCCCGCGCGCACTCCAAAGCGACTTCGTCGCCAGGCGGAGGTTTAGCCTTGGTTCGAGGAAGTTTTGGAGCTTGCGAGTCATACAAGTCTGTGATGGAGAGAGCGAAGGAGATGACAGACATACCCACCCCCCCCACGGCAAAAAAAAGGCGGCCGTGCCAATGCACATGCCGCCGCTGCTAAAGGGACAAAGGAACTTACCCCCCCCGCCTACTTCTGTGTGTGCACAAACGCACCCTTCTTGTTACCCACCACGACATCAGGTTTGCCGTCGCCGTTGACATCGGTCACCACGAACTGGGTGCCGACGCCGGAGTCGCCGTCGATGAGGTGCGGGGTCCAGGTGACTTTGCCAGCATTGCGTTTGAGCTCGAACCACCACACGACGGCGGGGGCGTTGGGCTCAGGGTCGCCTTTGGCACCGTGGGCCCAGAAGCGCTTGCCGGTGACGATGTCCTTCACGCCGTCGCCGTTCATGTCCACGAGTTCGATGGCATGGAGCTGGGAGAACACGAGTCCGGTGGAGCCTGCTTCTTCAGGGCTGCCGGTGATGAGGTGTTGCACAAAGGTGCCGTCGGCGTTTTGCTCGAACCAGGCCAGGCCGTACTCGTGGGCGGAGAGGCTGCTGATGACGTCGTTGCGGCCATCGCCGTTCACATCATAGACATACATCTGGGCGCCGCCCTTGGTGGCGAACTTGGCTTCATGCTTGGTCCAGGGAGGGTTGCCGGTGAGGGAGGCGGGCTGTTCCCACCAACCGCTGCCTTCCAGCAGGTCCACGCGGCCATCGTTGTTAACGTCGCCGTAGCCGATGCCGTGGGTGTACTTCTGCCAGGCCATGCGCGGGGTCACGCCATACCAGGCCCAGTTTTGCGTAGGGGCTTTGGGATCATAGCTGGCAAAGCCGAGGTGGCCGTTGCTCATGCAAAGCAGGTCGGGGCGGCCGTCGCCATTCACATCGGTGAGGAGCGGGCTCTCGTTGTCGGTGGGACTCCAGACCACATGCTTCTTCCAGTCGCCTTCTGCGCCCTTGGGGTTCTCAAACCAGAAGGTCTCCTTGCCGGGGAAGCTGACCACCACGTAGTCCACCCAGCCATCGGCATTCACGTCGTGCGCGAAGGACTGGAAGTTGTTGCTGTAGCCGTTCTCCTGCGTCTTGGCACCTTTGAAGCCCTCAAGTTCCGTCTCGGCACCAGCGGCATCCTTCACTTTGAAGCGGTCGGCATCACTGTAGATCTTGTGCTTGGTGGCGAAGTCGGGACCGGCGTACCAATAGGGACCATAGAACACGTCCACTTTGCCGTCCTTGTTCACATCACCCACGGCGGCGCCTTCGGCCCAGAAGACATCGGTGAGTTGCTTTTTGACCCACTGGCCGGAAGCCGGAGGGGGCGGGGTGGACTGCCCCAGGGCAGCCGTGGCCGCGAGGGTAAAAGTGCAGAGGGAAGCGAGTGCGGGGTACGGTTTCATGAAAAAGTGAGAATAGAAGACGGGAAGGCAGATGCCAGAACAAGACAAACTTTGCTGCCAGCGGCGTTCTTGCGAGATGGGAGGTTTTTCCTTCCCGGTCGCCACGCTCTAGGGGGCTTGATCAGAGGGATCAAAATGGAAGGCAGCACGGTTCGCTGCCAGTCGAGGCTCATTGAGAAGAGACTGAGCCAAAGTCAAAGGCAATGGAGGAGGCACGATCAACTGAAGCGCCAGACGCAAAACGAGGGCATTCGGGACCGCCAGCGGGCGCAGGGCGAGCAAGCGATTGACTGCCGCTGTGACAAGGCGAGGACCATCCTCACCGGAATCCCACAGCTCTTTGACGATCAGGGCGAGCGCCACAGCTGTGCTTCTTGAGCGTCCTGCCCAGCAATGCACCAGGAGCGGCACTCGCGAGCGAAGACTGGCCACCTTAAGAATGCCCTCAAGATGAGCTGTTCTAGGACCATGCCCATGCTGGCCCTGGCCGTTTAGCACATCCTCAAAAATGGAGGGAAAGACGCAGAGTGCTCCATCCAGAACTGGCTCAGGATGAAAGGGCTCCCGAATCGAGATGACATGCCAGTATCCGGGGCGTTCGCGGACCAGAACTTCCGCTTCTGCCTGACTGGCGATGGCCAGTTCACGATGGAGGGAAGGCAGAGTCATCTGGCATCATGGCCTCAAGCGGAGGCACTGCAAATTTTCTCCAAACGTGAAAAAAATCTTGTCGTCTGATTACATTTGTGATCGAATCGCGATTACATCCGTAATCCAAGCCCGTTTACTCTGTCGATGTCTGATTTTCCTCCCACTGCTGAAGCTGACGACGTGGCCCCTGGGGCCATTCCTGCGATCTCCGATGCCGAGTGGCTGGTGATGACAGAATTCTGGCGACTGGGCGAAGCCACGGCCAAAGACATTGTGCAGGCGCTGGAGGGGCGGCAGGCATGGAAACCACGGACAGTGCAGTCCCTCATCAACCGTCTGGTGCAGAAGGGCGCTCTGGGTTTTGATCAACAAGGGCGGGAGTACCTCTACCGGCCGCTGGTGGAGGAGGGCCGTTGCGTGCATGAGGCCAGCCGGACGTTTGTTGACCGGGTCTTCGGAGGGAAGCTCGCCCCCTTGCTCGCGTGTTTCCTCGACCGCCAGGAGTGCACTCCGGCAGAGCTCGAGGAAATGAGGCGTCTGCTGGAGCAATCGGCCTCGCAGGTCAAGGCGTCCTCTTCCGCAGATGCAACTTCACCGAAGACCCAGGCTTCCCGATGAACCTCTAACTACCTCCCCAATGGATTCATGTCTTGGAGCA
>JBGGMQ010000655.1:0-8614 GCA_041287975.1 Verrucomicrobium sp.
AATCTGCTGTCCGAAGCGCCAGAAAAGGGACTGGTGGGGTGCATCCTTGCTCGCTCCGGTGAGGAGAGGCAGAAGGTCCTTGCCGTCCAGCTTCCAGTCGGCGGAGGCGGGTTGGCCAGCGGCAGCGAGAGCGGTGGGAAGGATGTCCAGCTGGATCACAGGCTGATCAAGAGTCTGGCCAGCGGGGATCTTGCCCTTCCACTGCACGAGCCAGGGCACACGCACGCCACCTTCCAACGTCTGAGCTTTGAAGCCGCGGAGGGGGCCGTTGCCGGACGTCGTTTGACGAGTGGGGCCGCCGTTGTCGCTGATGAAGAAGATGAGGGTGTTCTCCTCAGCACCCAACTCGCGGACTTTGCCCACCACGCTACCGACAGCATCGTCCAGAGCCGAGAGCAGGGCGGAGAAGGCTTTGCGCTTGGGGTCTTCGATGCTGGCAAAACGCTGGAGGTACTTCTCTGGCGCCTGCAGGGGATTGTGCACGGCGTTGAAGGGAAGGTAAACCAGCCAGGGAGTGCTCTTGTTCTTCTCGATGAAGCTCACCGCTTCGCGTGCGAAAGCCTCGGTGGTGTACTCACTGGTGGTCACCGGCTCAGTGCCGCGCAGGATGGGGTTGTTGGTGTCTGCCTTGGGGTCGAGGTAATCATGGGCTCCGCCCAGGAAACCGTAGAATTCATCGAACCCGCGCTTCTGCGGGTGGAATTCAGGCTTGTAGCCGAGGTGTGACTTGCCGAACCAGCCGGTGGCGTAGCCAGCGGACTTGAAA
Source organism: Verrucomicrobium sp. (assembly GCA_041287975.1). GTDB lineage: Bacteria > Verrucomicrobiota > Verrucomicrobiia > Verrucomicrobiales > Verrucomicrobiaceae > Verrucomicrobium. The sequence goes on from JBGGMQ010000655.1 coordinate 767, forward strand.
CGGTCGCCAAGGGTTTTCTCATCGAGCGAAAGTCCTACTTCCACGCCAGCCACCTGGGCAGGCCCAGGATTGAACTCATGACCAAAGCGCTGCTGGTACTTGCCAGTAAGCAGGCCCGCCCGGGTGGGGCTGCAATAAGGGCCGCTGACGTAGCCGCTGGTGAAGCGGGCACCGTTCTTGCCGATGCTGTCGATGTTCGGCGTGGGGATGGTGGGGTTGCCTTGAATGCCGAGCTCTCCGTAGCCGAGGTCGTCGGCCACGATGACAAGGATGTTGGGCTTCTTGCCTTCTGCCGCCGCATGGGCGGAGGAGGCAAACCACGGGCTGAGGCTGGCGGCGCCAATCATGGCAGCGGCAAGCAGGGGCGTGCGGATTTTCATAGGAAGATACGGAGGATGAATGAGCACTGAGAAAGGACTGGCGATCTACTCGTCAAGATACTTGAAGTAGACGACGCGGTACTTGATGGCGGCCTGGGGAGGATTGTAGGCGTCTTCCAGGGAGCTGGAGGAGTACTCCACTGAGCCAAGGGCTGAGGCCGTGTAAACATCCATGCCCACGGGTTCTGGTCCGTCGAACTTGGGGTATCTGCCGGCGGCATCAATCTCAAGACGAGCCCCGTCTCCGGAGCGCTTCAGGGGAGGAGAGCCAGGCAACTGGAAGAGCGTGTCGGTAATGCCGTCTGCCGTGCTCAAACGATTGGTCTGCTGGGCGGCGCGGTCCCAAACACCAACATTGCTGAGGTGGCCATTGCCGGGAACGCCATCGCGCCCAGTCCAGATATAGCGTTCGATGAGAGCGTAGAAGCGCTTCTCGCCGAGGACACGGTCACCTGCTTCAAACGTATCGTTGCTGTTGTTTCTGGAACTCTTTTGCAGCACCTGGGCCGCGCCCCAAAGACCGAAAGTGTTGGAACGGGTGGTCAGTACACCGGCCATGTTGCGCAACAGGGACTCCTTCTCCCAGGTGGTGGTGGCCCCGCCATCATAGCCGGATACTTCCGCGAGTTTGCCGACATAGTCGAAGACACGGTTGTCTGTCTGATAGGTGGTGATGTTGTCCACCAGACCCTTCACTTGGGAATCGGAACGCAGATGCTTGAAGACAGCCTCCAGAGGAAGGTGACGGTCCGGAATGTTGAAGTGCGCATTCCGGGGGTAGATGCGGGAGTTCAGGTTCACCTGACCCGCGGTGCTGCCCATGTAGGAAGCAGTGGAGAAGCTGTCGGGCAGCTTCTTGTCGATCTTCCACTGGTCGTGCGCCATGGGGTAGGTGGCACCGAAGAGATCCAGCAGCAGCCAGTCGGGAGGCTGTTGATTCGGGTTCGAGGGGCCAAAGTCCAGCGTCTTCCACGGAATCCTCGACTGCATGCCGGTGTGCAGGAGTGACCAGTAGCCAGGGGACGAGACGCGGCTGCTGGTGACATACTCATCAGGGCGGTTGTAGTTGTAGCCGGAGAGCTTGGCGCCAGCGGGTGTCCGCTGGATGGAGCGGAACTTGCTCTTTTCCGAAGAGTCCTCGGCAGGCTCACCGGCATTGATCTTGCCGGGTGTGCCGATCTTGTTCTCCTTGCCGGGGCCGGTCATCACCCACTGAGTGGCATCGTGGCTCAGGTTGGGGTCGGCGATTTGCCAGGAAACAACTTTTGGGACGCCGACTTCTTTGAGGTCCACCGTCAAGTCCACCTTGAGGGTGTCATCGGGGGTCAGCCCCAGGGGAATCATCTGCCGGGGGCGGTTCTCGTTGCCCAGTGTGCCCTGGCCCGGGCGCCAACGGATGTTTATCTTGGCCGTGCCGGCGTTGACGGAGCTGTCAAAGACGACGGGATCCCAGATGTTGGTGATCTGGCCAGCGCTCAGCACCGGCGTCAGTCCGGCCACTTTGTCGTCCTTGCGGGCGGGAGCATCGCTCTTGTTGGTGGGCGGGTTGTCGTCGTCCACCCTTTGGAACTTACCGATAGCAAATTCAGGGCTCTTCACAACCACCCGGTTGGGCACATTGTTGCCATCCCATTTTGAGCCTTTGGGGCCGATCAGAGTGCCAGCCTCTGGAAAAGTGGCCAGCAGGTTCATGAACTTGTTGTGCCACTGCCGGTCATTGCGCGGATCTTCAGCACTGCTCGCACCGAATTGCTGACTGGGGTTTTTACCGCCACCCTTGGCGGTGATTTCGAAGTAATCCATCCGGGTGGGGAATTCCTTCAGGTCGACTACAGGCCCGAAAGGCTGCATGTAGTATTCGACCTCGTACCAGTATTTGATGTAGCGGGAATCTTGGGTGAGGGGGGGGGTGCCCTTGGGAGGAGGGTCGACAGTCGTCGCCTGGACAAAAAGCCGTAACTCCGTGATGTGAGGTCCGGGCATCTGAGGCAGCATGAGCTCCACCTTGTCCGTGGCGGGATCTTTGATACGCCAGTAGAAGCGCTCGGGCGCGGCACCCGCGAGCTCGGTGCTGTTGGGGTAGAAATTTACACTGGTGGATCGGGCTGCATATTCCGCACTGAATTTGCCCAGATCGTCTTCGGACATCTGAGTGGTGGCCATGCGAGCCTGCTGGAGAATGTTGAGAGCAATCTGGAAGCTGCCGATGTAGCCGTACTTGTCGACAAAGCTCTGCTCGTACCCGGGCCAGCGACGCTGGAAGTACTCCATGAGCATGCGGATCTGGTTACGGTTCACCATGTTGGCTTTGTCTGCGGTGTAGCCGCCAGGACCCGGGATATCGACACCGGCACCAAAAAACCCCATCAGGGAGTTCAGACTTAGGATCTGGTTGTCCTTCAACTGGCCGGAGAGGAGTGTGCCTTTTTCGAGTTCCCCCTCGGGACTTCTCGGTGTGATTTCGCCATTGGCGGACTGGGGATCATAAATGAAGGGCAGTTGATAGCTGGGGCCTGCTTCTAGTGAAAGCGGGATGTAGCTGGTGAAAAGGCGAGACCGCCCGAAGGCGTTGAACTCGGGACTGCGGTTGTAGAAGGTCAGGTTGAACTTGTTGGCCTCGTACCATGCTTTTGGATCCGAGACGTTGGCGTAGTCCATGATGGCCTCTGGGAAACGGGCAAAGCCGTTCAGGAAGGTCTGGGCGAGAAGCTTGTCTTGAAGCAGGTTGGCCGGGTTGGCGAACAACACGTCAAGATTTACCGACTGTGGTTTCCCCAATCCCCAGGTCCTTTCACCATCACCAGAGGTCGAATCATCTCCCCCGCGCTTGAAAATAGGAGGCATGAACCCATCGGTCAGCTGCCTGGTAAAACGAGTGTCGGCGCCTGGAGCCGGTTTGCCGATGGCCGTGTTGAAATTGATGCGGGCGGTCTCGTCATCCATCCAGAAGGCATAACGGGCGCTGAGCCGGTTCTGCGGACTTGCAGGTGCGGCGGGATCCCGCAGAATATTGACCCATTTCACCCGCATTTCGGGCGGGGTGCCGTTGGTAGTGGCGGCAGGCACGATGGCAGGAGTAGTGCTGCCTGGTAGAGGTTTGTTGAGGTTCACCGACTCTGCTTCGCGAAGAGGGCCGGAAGGAGGCTGTGTGATTACCTCGCCTGTGTGAAGCGGGACGTAAACCGGAGTTTGACCACCACGGATGATCGTAAGGCGACCGGGATTGGTGACCCAGTTTTCGCCGGGTGCCTGCGCAGGGCCTTCGCTGAGCCGGGCAGGATCCGGAATGTTGTTGCGCAGGATGTCGATGGCGTGACTCACCGCCCCCTGGGCCACGAGCTTGGTACGCTGGGTGTTCTCGTACGCGCCAGCAGCCTGGCGCTCCGTCTGCATCGTGGTAAGGAAGCCGATCACAAGGATCGTCAACACCGCCAGAATGAAGATGGTCATGATCAGCGCCGCCCCAGAGTTGCTAGGGTGGGCCTTCGATCGGAAGGGGATTTTAGTTTCCATTGACGAGCTTGGCGCGGGTGGTGAAGGTGCGGGCGCTGTGGATGTTGATGGCGCGGAGGTCGTCCTCGAACCGTCGGACGGATTTCTCCACATTGAGCACGCGGGATTCGTAAACGTTGGTCTGGAAAGGAAGAGTGTAGCCTTTGTCGAGCGTGACGCTGTCCAGGGTGACGACAGTGATGTCGACGGCAGCCGGGACGCGGTTGCCCTTCATGGCCTGTTCGGTTTGCGTGAGGTAGCTGAAGCTCTTGCCTCCATCGAACTTCGTAGTCGTGGCGACCTGGAAGTAGGCGGCAGAGTTGTAGAGGAGTTCTGAACCGGGGTGGTTGGGGTCGTCCTTTACTGTTGAAATGGGATTGCCCAGCAAATCCAGCGGCTGAATCCAGAAGGCAACGATGCCGTCGGAGGCGGTGGAGACCACGACGTCGTTGTTGTTGGGATTTTCTTCATCGAAGGCCTTGGCTTCCCAGTTGCGAGTGAACCAGTCGGCATTGATGGGACTGGTCCGCAGCCTGGAATCGCGCGGGTCGGTGAGATTGACCGACTGCGGAAAGTAAGGTGAGGGCGGGCCGACACCTGTGCCGTTGGCGCTGGGCAGATTCGGAGAAATGAAGATGCGCTTGAGCCGGTGAAACTTCTTGGCTTCATCGCGGTAGAGGTAATAACCGACGCAGCGCATGTCCCCATTCGGGCCCAGGGGCGCCATCCAAAGGACGGTGGGAGAGTTGGGCGCGACATTGCGTGCTCCGACCGTGGAGAGAAGGCTGCCGGGAGCGATGACGAACTGGGTCCGGGTGTCCACGACGGCAGGGGTGATCTCCCGTGACAGGAGCTCCAGCGTGGTGCGGGCGCTCTGGAAGGTCTCCGTCCTGGTCTGACTGTCCCGCCAGACCCGGTGGGCGGCATCCGTGAAGGAAGTGAGCACGATCAGCAGGATGGACAGCAGCGCCATGGACAGCAGCAGCTCGATGAGAGTGAAGGCTCCGGCACCCGGATGAAGGGTAGCTGTGGGCAAAGGCCGCCCGGCCCGTGAGGCGCGGGGGGATGTGGGAACTAACATGGACGGAGAGGGCTAGTGTTCAATCTTGGGCCGGTACTGGGGGTCAATGTTCCCCCAGTCACTGCCAGCGAGTGTTGTGACAGGGAATGTCACTTCAGCCTTGGGTTTGGGATCGCCAACGGGATTGCCGTTGCCATCGAGCGGCCAGAAGAGGCGGACGCGCACAGCGTGAAGCTGTGAAGTATTGGCGGGAGGGGTGCTCCACCGCACGATGTTGACCTGGGCGCGATAGGTGCGCCGGTTGAAATATCTTTCGGTGTCTTCGATGCTGGTGCCATCCTTTGGCGCGAGAAGATAGACGCCCAGATCATCGAAGTAAGCGGGACTGAAGGACGCTTCTGCTTCCGTGAGAACCTCACCCTGGAGACGGTTGTAAACGTCTTCCAGGATGGTGGCGACCACCGTGTGGTCCATCGCCTTGCGGGAGACATCCAGGCCGACGGGCAGGATGCCCATCACAGCGACAAGGACTGTGGAAATAATGGCAACGCAAAGGACGATTTCCGTCAGGGTGAAAGCGGCCTTCTTTTGGAACCGGGTCAGAGACCCCTGGAGGGTTGGGGTCATGGGCGATAGAGACGAACGCGGCCCGTCAGCGTGTCAACATTGACCTGAGCCCAGTTGGAGGGGGTTTCGGTGAGGTAGGTGAGTTTGCCTGCGGTGTCGGTGGTGCCTTGCACGAGGGAAAGGACCACATTCCGGGCAGGAACCACTGTCGAATCAATCCGCACCGTTCCGGAAGGAAGGAATTCGAAGTACCGGATGATGTTGTCCGCGTCGGCGAACTGGGCGGAGGATCCACTGTTGGACATGAGGTAGTACCCTCGAACGGAAGCGCCGTCGGCCTGGGCATAGGCGGCGTTCTTGTTGTAGTTCGCCCCGGTGGCGGAGTCGTCCAGATTGGGGTCAAAAGCAACTCCGTTGGGGAGCTGCTGCCAGGCGGTCAACTGCACGAACTGCTGGGACTCATCATGCCACTCCCAGAGGCTGGCTTTACGCAGACCGGTGTCGGTGCCGTCTTTGGCCTGGCTGGAAATCGCGAAGCGAATGACCGTGTGCCGGGCAATGGCCTCACTGCGGGCCAGAGAAATGAGGTTGGAAACCTCGCGGGCGCTGGTGCTGAGGGCTGCCGCACCCGTGGGTGACTGCATGGCCGGAATGGAGAGACCGGAGAGCACTGCCAGGACGGAGATGACCGCAAGCATCTCCACCAGCGTGTACCCGCGGGACAGCCTGCAGCGCAACGCCTTCAGGGCGTGGGCAGGAACAAAGGGGGACAAACGAAGCAGGGGGTGTTTGGTGATCATTACAGGACAGGAGTCAAGTCGGCTCGAAGACCTTCTCACTTGGAGATCGGTGCTTCGAGAATGGGATGCTCGCCTTCCGCTGTGTGGATGGGCCAAACTGAACAATGAGGTTTTTTCGACACTCAATGTACACTTGTTTAGTGTGAATTGAAGGTATTCACCGAAGAGGAGTTGTCCACTAGAAATGTGGGATTTAATTCCTACTCGTTTAGTGGGAATAATGAGGTGGCACCGGGCTGTCACCTGCCCATGTAGGGAGGGCAAGCACAGGCTCGGGCCCATTGGGCGCCGGGAAATGGCGGCTCCGCTTATTTGCGGGCGAAATCCGGGATCCGGAAGCGCTTGCGGTACGCTCCGGGGGCGAGCCCCGTCGTCCGCTTGAACAGCCGACGGAAGAAAGCTGGGTCTTCGTAGCCCGCCTGCCAGCTGATCTCCTCTACGGGTACATCGGTCCGCTCAAGCCGCTTCTTTGCGTCTTCGACTCGGAGGAACTGGACGTACGCGAGCGGGGCGAGCCCGGTAGCCTCAGTGAAACGACGCTTGAACGTGCGCTCTGCGAGGCGCGAGCGGTTGACCAACTCTTCCACGGGTTGGGCGACAGAGAAATTTTTGGCCAGCCACTGTTGGGCGTCCAGGATTTCGGCATCGCCATGGTCGCGCTTGCCTTCGAAGACCATGTAGGGAGTGAGCCCTTCCTGGTGCCATTGCAGGGCAAAGTTCCTCGCAACCTCCAGCGCTGCCGTCGCTCCGACATAACGGGCAATGAGGTAAAGGGCCAGGTCATGCCAGCTCATGGAGGCTCCCGAGCTTACCAGTTCATCGTCTTTACCCGAAACCATCAGGACTCGATCGGGGTGGATGCGGACGGAAGGGTGGGTGGCCGCGAAGGCCCGGGCGTAGTTGAAATGCACGGTGGCGTCTTTGCCGTCGAAGATGCCCGTTTCCGCCAGCAGAAACACGCCGGCGCAAGCCGAGCAGAGGACGGCCCCGTTTTTGTGCATCTCATGGACCCACTCCACGAGCGCGGGGTAGCGCCCTGTTTCCCAGCGTCCGGTTCGCAGCAGGACTGAGGGGACGATCACGATGTCGGACGTCTTGATCGTGGAAATGGCACGCTGCACTTGGATTGGAACTCCACTCGCCAGCTCAAGCGGGCCGACGCTCTCGCCTACGATCTCGACCTTGAAGGGCATTGGTGACGGGGTCCCCATGGTGGCGCTCCCCAAGATGGAGAAGGAATTGAGGACATCGAAGAGGCCGGTGAGCGTGGAAACGAACGCATCGGGCAACGCCAGCAGACTGACGTGACGAGGGGGCGACCCGGCGCTGGGGGAAGGTCGGGTCATGATCCGGACTCTTTTGCTGCAACTCTTCGCTCTGGCACCGCCGGAAAAGGCGGGCACCCCCCCTGGCCTTCCCAAAGTGGCACAAACGGACCGATCCCGGGCGGTTCCGACTCTGGTGGCGGGCCGGTCTCCAGGTGATCTTCACTTCGAAGACTTAAACTCATGCAAACACAACAACACACGGTGAAGAAAACAAATACACCCGCGATCGATCAAACAAAACTGCAATCTTTTGTGATGCG
>JBGGMQ010000656.1:0-7525 GCA_041287975.1 Verrucomicrobium sp.
CCTTGGGGGGAGCTTCTGTTTCGTCCGACTGTTTGTCTGAAGTCTCAGGCGCCAGGTCTTCTGGCAACGGGGCCGACGGTGAGGCTTCCAACTCAGGCTCAGGCTTGGATTCAGATTCAGGCTGACTCTCTTCGGAAGCGGGTTTTTCCGCCACCGAAGGTGTTGGAGGATCTGGCATGCGCGGGTACTGACTGATCGCGGGCGGGTCTTCCATCGGGCGCAAGACAACCTCGCTCGAGGTGCTGGGGCGCGGCATCACTACAGACCGAGGTAGACTGATCGTGGGAGCATCTGGGGAGACAGCAGCGGGAGGCTCGGACGCGAGCTCAAGAGGGTCTGGCGCCGTGACATGGTCTCTGTCCTCCAGCTTGCCCTGCTTGGTTGGCACTTCTTTCTCCTCCAAGTCGATCGATGGAGGACCGGAGACTGGCACAGGGGCGGGTTTCAGAGCCAACTCGGACGGAGGATCACCCACGGCGAGCAAGGGTGCAGCGGGTGACGCTGGCACCCCATCAGGTCTAGGAACACCCGGCAGGGAGACGCTCGGCCGAAGCAGTGGGGTAGTTGGCGCATCGGGCTCCAGAGTAGATGGGGATGATGCGGCCGGTTTGGACTTGGAGAGTTCCAAAGGTTTCATGGAGGTACGCACTCCCGAGGCTGGGCTGGAGGGGGCCTGCGCTGGAATCGAAGGTGACCGCTGGCCAGTCCACTCGCGCAGACGCAAGGCGGCAGTCTCGGCAATGTCCCCTTCCCCGCGGGCGAAGCAAAAGACCGCACGATAACTTGGAGATTCCACCACCAGATTTTCGCTCAGGAAGCCAGACTCCACTTGAAACGTGGCCCCCTCCAGCGGAAGGCGGAAAACACGGTCGCTCAGGCCTTTGGTGGCCGCAAAGTGCAGAAAGTCCGTGCGTGGCGTGAGGATGAGCACGCCTTCGAGATGAGGAGAGAGCCCCTTGATACCACGGCCTTTGCCGCTGAGGCAGCGGAGGGTGCCACGCACCTCAGCCCCATCAATGCCAGCCTGCAGCATGATCAGCTCGCGGAGTTCGTCATCGACTTCCCTCTCCAGCTCTAGGGGTGCGGCCAGAACATGGCTCTGCCCTGGCATGCGCAGCTTGCGCCAGATGAACCACGCTGTGGTGCGGGCACCACGCCAGATGCGAGGGAACAAAAGCCACAGGATAAATAAAATGCCGGCAAAGGCCCCGAGCGCAGCCACGGGGTGCAATAGAAGGAGGGCAACACCGGCCACGACGATGAGGTCTTCCGTAATGCTCAGCGCGATATTGCGGCCTGCCGAGGGCGAGTGGTTCACGACGAGACGGGTACCCGCCTTGGCCCCGTGGGTCGTCAGAGCGGCCAACCCCGCAAACAGGGCCGCCAAAACTTGAATGTACATGGGTGAAGCCCCCAGAGTCTGCATGGCGAGGAGACCACCTCCGACCGGGCGGATGAAAGTGTGCACGCTGTCCCAGAGGGAGTCCACCCACGGCACTTTGTCGGCAAAGAACTCAAGAGCGAAAAGCACTGCTGCGACGAGGAGCACCAAAGGGTGCGCCAGAGCATCCAGGCTGGAAAACTGAGCTGCGACATGCATCCAGTCAAACCGGATGGCCAACCCCACCAAAAGAATGGTGAGGTAGAGATTTACCCCCGCCAGACAGGCAAGGCCGAGTGCGACACCAAGATGTTCCAGAAGGTGCATGGGAGGTAAAGGAGAGAGAAAAACTGAACGGCTGAGGGCAGGCGGGAAAGTCCGAGGCGCAACCGGGCACCTGCGTGCAATGAGTTACCATGTGCTTCGAAGAAACGCCAGTGAGTGCGTTCAGGGAAATGGTGGAGAGGAGTGAAGACACCAGACTGCCAGACATCAGACGCCAGATTTGATCGGGCGGGGCGAGGTGCTGGGTGGGGTCTGGCCGTGGGGTCAGGTGGCGGGCGTGAACGGCTGGGACAGCCGAACTACTCTTTGACCGTGATCTTCATGAACTTGGGCCCGTCTGAGGTAATGGGCACGCTGTAGACATGCTCGGGAGCAGTGCCCGTATTCGTGACGGCGGTCCAGGAATCTGATGTCAGCGTGGCGCTTGAGACAGCGCCGTAAATCAATCCGGCGGCTTGGGCGGGCGGAGTGAAGCGGAGCACAAGGTGATCATTTTCGACCACGGGCTGCGGTAACTGTGGGTTGCCTGGAGCATTCGTGGCGGTGCCCAATCTGGGGTCCATACCGAAGGCGAATTCCATAAAGTTGAGAATGCCATCTTTGTCTGCGTCAGCGAGGTCAGCGGCATCTCCCACATCATCGAGGGTCTGAAAATGCTACTGGCGCCAGCTCTGGCGGGCGGTGACACCGGTACCGGTGAGACTGACTTGGAACAGCCCTTCATCCTCGTCATCGCTGACGATCTGCAGCGTGGCCACTCTGGTGCCCAGGGTTCCCGGAGTAAACGTGACGGACAGGGTTGTGAAGAATCCGCCATTCACGGTGGTCGCGGGACTTGAAGTGATCACATAGTCTGAGGCCTGCCCTCCGGTGATGGTCGCAGTCACGCCTGTGAGTTGGCCACCAATGGTGTTTCGAACTTTAAAAGTCTTCGTCACCGGGCTAACTTGGGAGACAATGCCAAAGGAAACAACGCCTTCACCATTGCGAAGATCCGAGCCCGTTGGGCCGTCCACGGCGAGCTCTGGCAGGGACGAGTCGTAGGGCTGGCGGTACTCTATCAAACCCATGCTCCCGTTGTACCGGCCCCCAACGGTACGGGCACGCCCACGCAAGACGCCCGCAGACGGCATGCTGGCACCGGTAGTTTCCCAAGCGCCATCGCTCATGCGGGTGCCTGCGCCCAAGGATGTCCAACTTTGACCATTGTCCGACGACACATCAAAGGTGACTTGCGAAGTCTCGGGAGCCCCACCTCCCCTCACCCATCGTGCGGAGGTCTGACTCGGGCGGGAGATGGAGTTGTAGGAAGGATCGTTGTGGAACAGTCCAATCTGCGGAGCAAGACCTTCCAGGGTCATCCTGTATCCGCTACACAGTACTTTCCCCGAATCCAGCAGGCAGATACTGTCGACGCTATTGAGCTGGGAACCTCCCATGTTGAATTTGGAATCTTGGGATCCATCACTAGACATCCGGTACATATGGGAGGTCAAAGTTTGCGTATTGTGAAGGGCACTCAAAATGCCCCCGTCAGACTGAATCGCCACTGGCATCTCGGCAAAATTGGAGAAGCCAACGTCAATATCAAGCGTGAGATCAGATCGCCAGCGCGCAAGATTTCTAGTTCCCCTCCCCGCAAGAATCACTCTACCGTCCGGTTGCACCATGACGCTAGCGGCCGAGATTCCCAGATTCGGAGGTGTCACCAGTTTGCCTCGCAACCGCCCATCTCCTTCGAACTGGAAATTTTCTGATCCCAGAATGACGATACCCGAGGGCGGCACCACCGGCGGCCGGTTGTAAAGGTAACCACCCACAGCAGTCAGTGAGCCATCATCTGCCACAGCTACTGAAGTGATGTCTCCAGTGAAGGAGGTGGGCACGTCTTCCCGATTGAACAGAAAAGTCGGATCATCGCTTCCATCAGGCAGCAGTCGGCGGATCCCCACTCCTCCCAATCCTGCTACGATGATACGCTGATCTGGAAGGATCGTGAGCGAGTTCACACGCCCTGGCAGACCCGTGGCATTGAAGGTCGGGTCCACTTCTCCATTGGCGTGCAGTCGCACCAGCCTTGACCGGGCAACGCCATTGAAAATGGAGAAACCTCCACCCACCAAAATTTTGCCGTCATCCTGCACTGCGACACAGATCACAGTATCTGTATCGGGCCCCTGCCCGATATTGAAATTGGGATCAACTTGTCCTTGGCCATTGATTCGCATGACTCTCAGGGCGGAGTTCGCTGCGTTGGCTCCTCCCAACAAAATTCTGCCATCGGGCTGCTCGGCGATGGCGTAGACGGCTGTTGTAGTAGTCACATTGAAATCCCGGTCAGACATGCCTGGATTCACCAAAACCAACACCACGTCATTTCCGTCACCGCCATCATACCGCACCTGCAGGAAGATAGGCTCGCCCCCCAGCCGTGCGGAGTATTGTGATCGAAACACTGCGCGATCCGGGAGATTGGCGAACTGCCCAACAACCGGCTGAGCCGACTGGTTCGTCACAAGGCGCAACTGTGTCGATGCAGTGATGTTAAGATTGATGGTTATATCCCCCACACGATTTCCCGTGGCATCGAAGCCATCCGTGACAACTCCTTCCGCTGTATCGGAGGAAATGTAGGGTGCCAGCTCGTAGGAGGAAATGTCGCCACGGAGCAACACGTCAAATGACGACTCATCAGCATCATTGCTGGTGATGTGCAACGTTGCCAGATACGTTCCCACGTCACCTCCACGAAATCGAATCGCGAAAGTGGCGACCTGCATGGGGGCAAGACTCGCCGCAGGTTCAGCAATCAGTTCAAAGTGCGCAGCATGAGCTCCGTCAATGGTCAACGCCAAGTCGGTCAAGTTCGCTGCACCAGTGTTCCTGATCGTAAATGAGCGAACGACCGCCCCTCCTTTCAGGACACCAAAGTCGCCCACCTGAGATCCATCATACACCGCTTCACTCCCACGTTCGACGCTGATCTCCGGTGGTGACAAGACAGTACCGAAGGGCAGTACTTGAGTGACCTGCCCTCCTCCCATGACAGCGCGCGCCACAATAGCCCCCCGGCTGGCTGGAAACGTCCCAGTCCATTCCCAACCATTGACCTCATAGACAGGTGTGACGGACGATACGAACGCACCGGCCGAATTATAGAAATCAAACGTGGCTGAGTGGGGCATGCCAGCCCCTCCGGTTTGAGCCCATCGGACTCTTCCCGCAAAGGGCACCGTTAACTGCCGTGTTCCCGGGTCATTCACATAGCGGCTAACTTTGGCACTGAATTCTCCCGCCACCACCAACTTGCCATCCGACTGCAAGGCAATGGCTGTCACATTCTGACCTGTGCTGGCATGGAAAGTCAGATCCTTGGTCCCGTTGGCATTCAACCGCACCAGGTTACCTGGCCATGAAACATCTGTCGGCACTGTCCCAGGCAGGGCAAGAATAATTTTCTGATCTGCCTGCAAGACCATCCTCATGGACGGATAGGGTGTCGAGACGACGGCCAGGCCTGTGAAAGTGGTGTCCCTCCCGCCGTCTGCCAGCATGCGGGTCAGTTGCAAGTTTCCTGAAACCCCTGTGTAACTCATCACTCCCTGCAGGAGGAGCTTGCCATCGGGCTGGGCCACCACTGTAGAGATGGAGCGGCCAGTGGCAGAGTCCAACCCCGAGACAAAGACGGAGTCATAGCTGCCATCGGAATTGAAGCGTACGATGTTAGGCAGACTCGCATACACGCCCGCGCCGACATACATGGAGTTGAAGTCCCCCACTGCCACGATTTGGCCACTACGCAACACCGCCAGTGATCTCACGTAACCGGCCTTGATCACGTACCCGCGATCGAATGTGGTGTCTGAGCCCCCATCAGCATTGAGGCGCCGGAGGTAAGCTTTGGCCTCCCCCAGTTCATACACCTCCTCAGTGACGAGCAGTTTCCGGTCTGGTTGGAGCACGATTCGCACAGAAGGGCTCTCACCCAACTGAGCCTTGCTCCGCAACAGCGGCGATTGATAGAGCAGATCCCTTGTGCCATCAGGCAAATAGCGCATGACCGTGGGCTTCGGCATCTGCCCCCAGCTGGTGATAAGCACGCCGCCCACCAGAATTTTGCCGTCATCCTGAACAGCCACGGAAGTGACGTGATGCCCAGGATAGGTTGCTGCACGAAACGACACATCCGGAGTGCCGTTCGCATTGAGCCGACAGATCCCATACCTTTCAATGCCATTGACACGAAAAGTTTTGCCGAAGACGATGATTTTGCCGTCTGGCTGCAATGCGATGCCGGATGGAGCTTGGTCGATCATCAAACCAACTCCAAATGAGGTGTCGATCGATGCCGCTGCCGCGTTAAGCGAATGAGGCTCCGACAGAACGAGCGCCATCGCGATGCTAGTCAATGCAGCACGCCAGTTGCGGGGACAGCTATCAGAAAGCAAAGAAGATAAGAGGGAGCCAAAGCGTCGCATCAGGGGGAATCCGGGGGTATGGCCCGGCCAGTAGTGTGGAATGGGCCGTTAGGAAAGGGAAATGTGTGGGGGAGACACCAGACTTGATTGAGTGTGGCGAAGGCGATGGGTGGGATTGAGCGTGGGGTCGGGTGGCGAGCGTGAACGGCTGGGACAGCCGAACTACTGCATGAAAAAGCCGGCAGGATTGCTCCTGCCGGCTTTAGAGAATTGATCGGGTCGAACCGCGCGGGCTTACTTGCCAGCGATGTACTTCACGAGGTCAACGCAACGGTTGCTGTAGCCCCACTCGTTGTCGTACCAGGAGACGAGCTTGAAGAAGCGGCTGTTCAGTTCGAGACCGCTGCCGGCATCGAAGATGGAGCTGCGGGAGTCGTGGATGAAGTCGGAGCTGACCACTTCGTCGGTGGTGTAGCCCAGGATGTCCTTCAGGTAGGTCTCGCTGGCCTTCTTCATGGCGGCGCAGATCTCAGCGTAGCTGGTTTCCTTGACGGTCTTCACGGTGAGGTCCACCACGGAGACGGTCGGAGTCGGCACGCGGAAGGACATGCCGGTGAGCTTGCCTTTGACTTCAGGAATCGCAAGACCCACGGCCTTGGCAGCACCGGTGGTGCTGGGGATGATGTTGATCGCAGCGCTGCGGCCACCCTTCCAGTCTTTCTTGCTTGGGCCGTCCACAGTCTTCTGTGTGGCGGTGTAGCTGTGGACGGTGGTCATGAGGCCTTCTTCAATGCCGAAACCTTCTTTCAGAAGGACGTGCACCACAGGGGCGAGACAGTTGGTCGTGCAGCTGGCGTTGGAGATGATGTTGTGCTTTTCAGCTTCATACTTCTCGTGGTTCACGCCCATCACCACGGTGATGTCTTCGTTCTTCGCAGGAGCAGAGATGATGACCTTCTTGGCACCAGCCTTAAGGTGGCCAGCGGCCTTGTCAGCCTCGGTGAAGAGACCGGTGGACTCGATCACGATGTCCACACCCAGCTCACCCCAAGGAAGGGCGGCAGGCCCCTCACGCACGGCGAGGCACTTGATCTCATGGCCGTCCACCACGAGGATGTCGTCTTCCGCCACATCGGGGCTGGATTTCTTGCTGTACACTTCCTCCTTGGCCTTGCCCTGGGTGGAGTCATACTTGACGAGGTAGGCGAGGTTGTCGGCGGGCACGAGGTCATTCACTGCAACGACTTCGATTTCCTTGCCGAGGAGACCCTGGTCGCAGATGGCGCGAAATACGAGACGCCCGATGCGCCCGAAACCATTGATGCCGATTTTGATCATGTTGCTAGGGGAGGTAGTAGTTTAAGTCAGCCCGTCATCTGAGTTACGACGGGAGTAAGGCTATAGTTGGGATTGGAAGAGGCGTCAACTTGCGATTGATTCA
>JBGGMQ010000657.1:0-2642 GCA_041287975.1 Verrucomicrobium sp.
CTCCGCTGTTCGCCTGGAAACTCAAACGCGGTCGACTCTTCATCCATGATGCTGGTGTCAACGGCAGAGGCTGGGAATGGTACATGGTCTCCCTTGACTCCAATACTCTCACGGTGCGCGATGCGGACGGAAAGATCGCCCGTTATCGCGTTCTTCCAAACTCAGCTTCCAACTGAAACCTCTTACCCCAAACCTCCGCGCAGCGGCCCGCCTCCCATCTTGTAAATCGAATCGAAGCTCAATCTTGTTAATCCTGTCTATCCTTTCTCCATCAACCCCTGATACCCCTTCCGCAAAATCGCCAAGTCCGAATCCAACGCTAGCCATGTGAACCCCAGAGCCAGGTACTTCTCCACCTCGCTCACATCTCGCAGAAGAATCCCAGCTTCCTTTCCTGCTCTCTTGGCCGCTGCCGCGACGGCATTCAAGCACCCAGCAAAGTCCAGCGTTGCTTTCTCCGGCCTTGCCACCAGATCGAACTGTAGATCCGCCGGACCCACAAACAGCACATCGATACCTTCCACGTCCGCAATCTCGGTTGCGTTCTCCACACCCTCGATGTTCTCGATCTGGGCCATGATCAAGGGTGGGGGGATTTCCGCCGCCGAGGCCGGCACCCTCAGCCCATACCCATAGGCGCGGGCCGATCTCGAATATCCTCTTTTGCCCTTGGGGGGGTAGTAGGCTGATTCCACGACGGATCTGGCCTCTGCGGCCGAAGATACATGCGGCACCATCAATCCCGCTGCGCCCCAGTCCAGGGCCCGCAATACCTGATCGGGATGCGGTTCGCCGAAACGCACAATCGCTCTGGACTGCGTACCTTTGATCGCCTGCAACTGTCCAAACAAATGTGCATCAGTACTGGCACCATGTTCCAGATCGAAGAGCAGCCACTCAAAGCCACTTTCTGCAGCCAGCTCAGCAATGACAGGCGAGCCTAGTGAAAGCCAGGTGCCGCGATGCAAGGAAGATTCAGTCGGAGAGGAAGATGACATGAATGAGCGAGGGAGGGAGTGAGAAAGAACGGTATATGAGAAAACTAATGGCCCAACGACTCAATCGGGCTTTCGTTGCGCAGGCCCTTCAGCGCGGCAGCCAGCCGGGCGGTGGTAAATGCCTGAAGGTCCGCCCCTGAGGTGCCGCTGCCAATAAGGAAGAAGCCATCGGTGCGTCGGAAATAACCTGCTCCTACCCGTATTACGGCCTTCACCAGCATGTTGCGCAGCAGGTGCAGCCAGAACCGCCGACGATGCTCCGAAGGCAGGGGCCGCAGCATCTGATAGCCCACTAGCGATTGCTCCAGGACGGGACCGTCGTAAAAGCAGCCCAGCAGGGACAAGTCGTCCATAGGATCACCTGAAATGGCGTCATCCCAGTCGATGAAGGCCGCAATGCCAGTTTCGGTGCCCAGAATGTTCCAGAGAGCCAGATCCTTGTGCACCAGACAGCCTTGCTCAAACGCCAGCAACGCCCGGCTCTGAAGGATCTCGCTCTCGATCTCGGAGGCTTCAGCCCGGGTCAGCAGGGAGTTTTGCGTGAGGTAGTGGAGGTGCCGCTCCAGATGCAGGAAGAAGTAGTCCTCATAGCAGGCGTGAAATCCCGCCAACCGGTCTTGTTGACGCAGAATCTCCGGATCGAAAGGTCCAAAGCCGGGTGGCTGGAGGCACTGCCAGTGAGCTACGGCCGCACCGATCTCGCGAGCCATCACGGGCAGGTTCAAGCGCTCTTGTTTGAGCAGTTGGTTCAGATCGGGCGATTCCACCCGGTCCATCAATTGCCAGGCAAATGGGACCTTGGTGCGACTTGCATCCACCGCATGCACCTGCGGTGCCGGCAGTCCTAGCGCTCGCACCTCGCGCAGCACTCGGGATTCGACTTCCAGGTAGTTGTCCTTCTCGGGACCGTCCTCAAGTCGGGCAAAAAGGGAATCCCCATTGATGGCCACGAGAAAAGTGATGTGGTTGCCCTGGCCGCTCCCGGCCTGCACTTGCACCCGCGCTTTGGGATGCCTCTCCTGCACCACTTGTTTCAGCTGGGTCTGCAGACTCGAGACATCCGTTCGGGCGGAGGTGCCGTGAAAGGCGGCGGGGCGATCACACTTCCAGTAGTAGGTACTGCTGCGCAGGGAAGTGGTGAGGGTGGCATCCATGGGAATGAGGTCGCGAGTCGGAATCATTCAGATTTGGCTTCAGTGATCACCACCGGGGAGAGAGTGGATGAAACCACCGGTGCCTCCGCCAGAGGTTTCACCGGCCGGGACCGCCAGTAGGTGCCTACAATGCTGCCCACAATCGTCTGGGCGATGGCGCTGAAAATCGCAGGCACGGCGGCAAGCGGCTGCATGGGGAAGTTTTGCTTGGCCAGCACGGCAGCCAGACCGCCGTTCTGCATGCCCACCTCAATGGAGATGGTGCGGGCAATCTCCTCCGGCTGCCGCAGGATACGGGCGACGATGTACCCCACGCCAAAGCCCAGAATGTGCAGCATCAGCGCTGCCAGGGCCAGCCGCCCCGCATTGGCTTTCACCGCCTCCGCATTCTGCGCCACAATGCTACCGGTGATAAACATGAGCGCCACCACTGAGATCAAGGGGCCCACCTTGGACACGGTCGCCACCGCCCTGGGGAAGCGCCAGTTGC
>JBGGMQ010000658.1:0-5177 GCA_041287975.1 Verrucomicrobium sp.
GGTGGGCATCTTCATTGGGATCAATCCCCTCTCTCTCCAGTCCCGGTTGAACGGTCGGACCTATCGCGAGACCCTGCACATCATTTCGGAATCGGTTCGACTGGCAAAGTCACTCCAGCTGGAAGTGCGGCTGACAGTGGAGGATGCGACCCGGACGGATCTGCCTGAATTGCTGGAGGCCTTTCAGGCGGCAGTAGATGCAGGGGCCGACAGGGTGTGCGTGGCTGACACTGTGGGCTGTGCGTCACCTGAAACGATCAAGGTGTTGGTGGGCGCAGTCACGCAAAGGCTGCCCGTTCCCGTCGAGATCCACACTCACAATGATCGGGGGCTGGCCGTGGCAAATGTCCTGGCTGCCGTGCGGGCAGGAGCCCGATTCATCTCCTGCTCCATGCTGGGCATTGGAGAGCGGGCAGGAATCGCTGACACTGCCGTTGTCCTCTCGAACCTGCATTTTGAATCCTGGCGGAAGCTGGCAGATCCTGGTCGGCTGCAGGAGTTGAGCAGGGAAGTAGAGCTCCTCACCAGGACGCCGCATGATCCGGCAAGGCCGGTCACCGGCAAGCATGTCTTTCATCACACGGCACATCTTCACCGCGCAGCGGCAGTCAGGGCTGCGCCATCCTATTGCTGGTTGCCGCCGGAGGAGTTGGCGCGTCAGCAACACACGGAACTGCCGGCCCAGCTGCCCGTAGAAAACTATCGATTGATATCCTCACCCGCCGCGGGTGAAGCGACGGGCCAGCGGTTCGTCATTCTGGACGAGCTGAGGGTCCCTGACTGCCGACGGAGCTTCACCGTGCAGAGGATCTCTCATGCCTCACTGCCCACCCCGGCCCGAACCCACGACAGCGACAGTTGCATCTTGCTCATCGGGTCTTGTGAAGGCTCTGCGGGCCTCGAAGCCGAGGTGACCTTGGGTTCGGAGAAATTCACTGTCGCCAGCCCGGCCTCTGTCTTTGTTCCGGCGGGTAAAGACCACTCCTGCCGCATCATTGGGGGCGCGGGCATTCTGATCCACTACGCCGATGGCAAGGATGTCCCGGCTGCGTTGCTGCCGCCCTGACGGCAGATGGAATCGAGAGTTTCCCCCAGGGATTTCCGGTGCTGCCGGATGTAAGTCTCGTGATTGCCAGGCACCTCATGTCCGTGGCAGGTGGACATGCTCCTTGAACTCCACCATCCAAGGCAGGTCTGCAACCGTTGCGATTCCTGCGCGCACACAACGTGAATTTCACCCTGGTAGGCTCCCGGTTCATACGCGCGTGCGAGACGGTAGTATCTCGCGATGGCAGCCGGATGGTGGTCAAGACTGTCAGAGCCGTCATGCGTGACTTTTCTCGGGTGGCTGGGATCCAGTAAAACCAGCAGCGGAGCGCGGCCCAACTTGCAGGCCAGTATCTGGGCAGTCTCGTACGCCAGGGCGCAGGCCAGACACTCTCCGATGATGACAGGCGGCTTTCCCCCGGATGCCTCCAACACCTTCCGGGCGATCTTGCGAGCCATGCTGCGCAGGGAAAACGGCGGCAGTACGCGCCGCGCGAGCAGGTTCAACCGCACCCCGTGCATGGGGCGGTCTGGATCCAGATGAGGCAGCAGTCCCATGCCTGCCAGCAGCTCAGTCTCACTGGCGTAGCCCCCTGGGATGAAGATCAGGGGGCCGCCACCCTCCGTACGGCGCAGGGGTAGCAGTGAGGCTCGCCACCATCGAAACCAGGGCTTCTCTTTGAACTCCACGAACCCGGCCTCCATGGCTTCTGCCATCTGCGCTACGGTGGGGAAATTGATCAAGAGCTCCAGAGGGAGAGGCTGGCTTAGTTCCACACTCAATCTGGAAATCAGGTCTACCGCACGAAGGGAGTCACCGCCCGCCTCAAAAAAGTTGTCGTACACGCCGAGGGACCCGGAACCCAGGATGCCGTTCCACACTCGCGCAATGCGCACTTCCAGGTCAGTGCGTGGGGCCAGCTTGTCGCTGGTGAGAAGTTTGTCGAAATCCTCCAGGAGCTTTTGCCGGTCCAGCTTGCCCGTCGGGGTCAGCGGAAGAGCCTCACGAAAGACCAGGGCGGACGGAATCATATGGGCAGGCAAAGAGCGCTGCAGCGCTTCTCGCAGCGAGTCACTCGAGGAGAAGTGATCTGTCTCGGGAACCATGAATGCCAGGATCTGCATTTCACCGCGGGCATCTTTGTGCGGACAAACCGCAGCCGAGCTGATTCCCGGTTGCAGGAGCAAAGCCTCCTGGACCTCCGCGAGTTCGACACCAAAGCCTCGAATCTTCACGAAGTCGTCTTTGCGACCCAACACCTGCAACATCCCTTCCGGGGTGAACCGGCCCATGTCTCCACCGCGATACTCCCGCAGTCCTGGTTCGCCCTCGACGGGGCAGAAGCGCTGCTCCGTCAAAGCCTCATTTCGCCAGTAGCCCGCAGCAAGATAGCGGCTCTGGATGACGATCTCGCCCGTCTCTCCGATGGCTACATTGTTTCCTCGGTCATCCAGCAGCAGTATCCTGACATCCTCGGCAGCATGGCCTGCAGGCAGCCTTCCTTTGGGGATGGAATCGGCCTTTGTCAGTCGCAGCCTCGTGACGTTGCCCGTCTCTGAAGATGAGAAAGAATGCACCAGCACGCAATCGTCTGCAAAGTAGCGCTTAAAATTGGCGAACTCTTCTGACGACGCAGACTCTGCACCAATCCGGACAATGCGCAGATGCGGGAAAGGAGCGCTCTCCTGCAGAGTTTTGACGAACTGGCGGAAGACAGAAGCTGCGGATATGTAAACGGTGATGGAGTGATCCACCATCCATCGCGCAAGGTTGGCGACCCCTTTCGTGGCCACGGAGAAGAGGCAGATCGACGCACCGTTGAGCAATCCCGTCGCCATGCACGCCAGGCCCTGGATCCCCCCAAGCGAGGCCAGAACCACAATCCGGTCCGTCGCTCGCACATCCATCCCCAAGGTGCTGCGGTAGACGTGATGAAGAAAGGACCGGTGTGTCGCCATCACTCCCTTGGGCCGGCCGGTGGACCCTGAGGTGTAGATCAAGACGGCCACGTCATCCGCTGCCAGAGCTATCGCAGGGTTCTCCACGTGCTCACTTGAGAGGCAGTCTTCAAAACCGACGATCCCCCGGCGATCCCCCGCAAGTTGTTGCGCGAGTGCCTTGTTCCTGGCATCGGTCAGCAGCATCCGTGGTTCAGCATCTTCCAGCACCTGGTCAAGTCGAGCCGGTGGATCGGTAGGATTGAGTACGACGACGATAGCTCCGGTCTTCAAGACTCCGAGGACCCCTGCCACGAGTTCGGCTTCGTGGGTCATCAGAATAGCGACGCGTTCCCCTTTTAAGAGCCCATGCGCGAGCAAGGCGTGCGCCTGACGATTGGCAGCAGCGTTCAGTTCCCTGTAGTCAGGCTTCCAGCCCCCACTGCCGAAAGCTTTGCGCGCTCCATGGTGCAGCACCCGCTTCTCAAAGCATGCGGGCAGCGTGGACTCCACCTCGGAGACTTGAATGCGCGGATCGCACGTCTCAGATGACGCTTGCTGGTTAGGGCTTGCGCTGGCACACGGCATTGCAAATCAGATTTCCGACGAAGTCAAAAAGGAAGCGGGAGACCTTCTGGACGGCGAATTCCCGTCTCCCATGGCATTCATTTATAGAGGGGATGCAAATCTCAGCAAGATTTTGTGTCAATATTGCCGAATCCTGAAACACGCAAAACCCTGCGCCAGGAAAGACGTCGGGATACGGCATCTATCGCCGCCCCGCCGTGACCCTCAATCGAGCCCGCAGCGGCCGGTGGTCACTGGCCTCGCCATTGGGAACCACTTGAGTGCCTGCGTCATCCAGATGCGCGTTCGCGCCATCCCGCAGCAGCAGGTGATCGATCACCACCGTCGGCTTGTCCGCCGGATAGGTGCTCGCATCTCCCTTCGGTACAGAGCGACGGAATCCCGCCTCCACCAGCAGGGCCAGGGTGGCAGAGTCTGCCCCGTCATTGAAGTCCCCTGCCAGGATGACAGGTGTAGTGATTTCCTTGAGTCCGTCAATGAGGCCACTCGCATTTATCTGCCGGGCTGCGTCTTTCTCGCCGGAGTCCAAGTGCACGCTGACCAAAGTCACCTCCAGCGTCGCAGACATCTTCACTGTGACCAGGGTTGCCGCACGAGGCTCCCCATTTTGCACTGGCAGGGGAATCGTCTGGGAGTGGACGGGAGGAAACTTCGTCAACGCCGCGGTCCCGTACTCGCCCCCGGCGTACGGCATCGCTTTGCCAAAGGCGAACTCCATGCCCAGTGCCTTGGCAAACTCCGCTGGCACATCCACACCCTTCACGCGCTGGGTCATCCGGTCCACTTCCTGCAACGCCACCAGATCCGGCTTCAGGTCCCGGATCACCCGATGCTGCAGCGCGTGGTCGTAGGTGCCATCCATGCGTCTGCCGCCATTGCGCAGGTTGAAGGAAACGACGTTCAATTCGACCTTTGCAGCAGTTGCGGGCGGCTCCGCACCCAGATGCCCGACGGCGATCATCAGGCCAAAGACGAACAACCGTACAATGCTGCGGCAAAGAGGGAGTGACATGCAGTGGCATCCAACCAGAATGGGTGAGTACGGGCAAGCTCGCATGTCGCGAAGGTGCAAGACGAGGTGTTGTGGCCGCGTTAGGGCCTTCATGTCTAAGCATCTCGTGTCTTCTCGGCTTGAGTCTCCCACGGAGCGGGCAGGATATCGCCACAGAGGCAAATCATCTCTGGGATGTGAAGCACGCGTCAGTATCATTTCATGTCTTGCGTCTTGAGTCTCCCACCCCATGCCTTTCCTCTCCCGTCTCCAATTGACCCTGGCAGCGTCCCTCATCACGCTCGCCAGCAGTTTCACTCCTGCCCACGCGGAAACTCCCGCCTCCAAGCTCATCCTCGAAACCCCAGGCCTCGCTGCCTTCTGGGACTTTCGTGAGGATGCAGGAAACAAACGTGTCTCCCTCGCTTCGGGCGCTCTTGCCTTGGAGGAGATGGCGGGTCCGGTGAACCGTGTGGAGGAGGGGCCGTTTGGCACTGCCCTTCGCATCAAGCCCAAGCAGTGGCTGCGCATTCCTCGCGCCCAACTCGGCCCGGTCAACATCCACGGCCCGCAGGCCCAGGTCACTGTACTCGCCTGGGTGAAGCGGGAGCGG